>QOAL01000083.1 GCA_003978135.1 Thermodesulfatator sp. | reverse complement strand
CCTTGATATGGCATATATGATGCCTGCATTAAACGCATCCCCTGCACCGGTATTGTCCACTATTTTATCCACCTTTTTGGCAGCACAGAAGTAGTTCCCGTTTCTGGAATATATTACAGCTCCCTTGCTTCCCATTTTTTTCACAATTACAGGGGCGGACAGCTCCTGGAAGAATTTAATGTCCTTTAGTATGGCCTTTTTGTTCCTAGTGCCAAGGTACATGGAGATTATATCCTGTTCGCTAGTTTTCCCAAAGAGCTGGGTCATCTCATAGTCTGTGGAAAGTAAAAGGTCTGTCCGGCTAAGCAGGTTTTCCAGGGTATACTTGCCCCTGGCCGCATATATTTCACCAGGATCAAAGGAAATAAGCGCCCTGGAATTCGTAAGATCGGCAAGCTGCTCCTGTATCTTTATGCCTTCTTCCTGCACCAGGGAGGTCATGTGCAATATATGAGAGCCGGCAAGTTTTTCCCGAAGCTTTGGATCAGTTGTATCCACATGAATTGAACCTGGTGCCACGAACATCGCCCTGTCCCGGCTCTTTTCTTCCATGACTATTATGCAAAGGGAACTTGCTCCCTTTCTAGAAACCAGGGAACAATCTACTTCCTCCATGGATTCCAGGATAAATGAACCTTCCTCGTCTTCACCAACCGAGCCTATGAACATGGAGTCAAGACCCAGTCTTGACAGGGCGCAGAGTGTGTTGGCTGCAGAGCCGCCGCCGCTTTTGGCCATCAGCCTCGCCTTTTTGTCAAGCTCTTTCAAAAGTACCCGGGCATCTTCATATGAACCCCAGGTTTCATGGCCTGGCTCAAGACTTAGGCTTCCTGTATCCAGAATTTCAAGATCAGGGATCTCGTAGATGAGATCAAGGTTCAGGGCGCCGGAACCTGCTACTTTCACTGGGCATATTTCCTGTTGAAGTCAACAACTTCTTGAAATGTCACACCGGTGCCACCAAATATGTCAAGGGCGCTTCCAATGGTGAGATCCAGGAGATCCAGCCGGTTTTTACCGATTTCCTTAATCCTCAATGCATCTTCTATGGATCTTGCTCCTCCGGCATAGGTGGTGGGAATTGGCGATATCTCTGCCAAAAGCCCGGCCAGCTCTTCATCTATGCCCTGGCATTTGCCTTCCACGTCCACTCCATGCACGAGGAATTCATCGCAAAAGGCAGCTAGATCCTGGACAAGCTGCCTGCTTATGGGCACCTTGGTAAACTTCTGCCATCTGTCCGTAACTATGAAATACGAATTGTTTCTTTTCCTGCAACTGAGATCAAGCACCAGGCGTTTTTTCCCTACGATTTTAACGAGTTTTTTCAGGCGCTGGTAGTTGATTTCTCCGCGATAGAATACATAGGAGGTTACAATCACGTGGGATGCCCCCTGGTCAAGCCAGAAAGATGCATTGTCCGCATTGATTCCACCCCCTATCTGAAGGCCATCCGGCCACTCACTAAGGGCCTGCCTGGCAGCCTCTTCATTTCCAGGCCCCAGCATTATCACATGCCCCCCGGTAAGTTTATGGTCCCTGAACAGGGCTGAAAAATAGGCCGGAGGTTTGTCAGCCGTAAAGTTTTCCCTTAAGGAGGAGCTGTTGTCATCTGCCAGGGTTGAGCCAACTATCTGTTTCACCTTGCCCTGGTGTAGATCTATGCATGGTCTTATCTTCATGGCATTTTCTCATTTTTTGTGGATTCATCCAGGTTTCTAAGCCTGTGATGATCCCTTCCTGCAAAAAAGTTGATCCAGGAAGAGGTCCTGTCCAGCCCCCAGTCCCGGGGCGGGAGTATGGCAACATCCCTTGAAAAAAGTTCCTCTATATCTTTTAGTCTTTCATACTGCCTCACATACAGGCATCTTCTTTCGCCAGGCCATACCTCACACCAACCACCCCTGCTGCCTCCGCATGGCCCGTTGATAAGCCTCTTGGGGCACTGGCTCTGGGGACAGAGAAGTTCAAGGTCAGACAGGTAACAGTCACCGCACCGGTAGCAATCATAAAGGAGCTCCTTGAAAAAATATTCTACCATGGTGATAAGCCTGATTGTCTTTTTGTTTTTCACAGATGTCAACATCCTGGCAGCTATTTTAAAAAAAGGACCCTTCGGCTCGAAAAATAGCTGGTGCACCATTTTCCCAATGGCATAACCAGGACAAAGCCAGCCGGGTTTTCTTTTGTTTTTTTGCAAACCGGGTAGATCCACGCCACCTGACGCGTGCCGGCGGAAGGTCTTGGTCAGCGGCGTCCTTAGAGATCTACGGACGTTTTCGGCCAGCAAGGAGTTCGTGAAGTTGGATAGCGTGTCCTTCGAAGAGGTCTTGGGCATTTTCGACGGCTTGCCGAAGGCCTACCCTAAGGGGGTTGAAGAGGGGGTCAGGAAAGGCGAGGTTCTCCCGATAGGATTGATAATTGATAGGGAAGAGGGGGCGCTGTTCATAACGCTGAACTTCGATGGGACGTACTCCATAGAAGTGGGCGTGGAGGAGCTGGGCAAGGCTAATACGATCGAGGTAACCGATAGCGCGGGAGCTTCCGGGGTTAAGGAAGCAATACGCCGTTTTTACTTCGATCCGTCGTTCCTCAGGGAAGTCGAGGAGGAGATGAACCT
>QOAL01000134.1 GCA_003978135.1 Thermodesulfatator sp. | reverse complement strand
GTCCATGGCCCCGTAAAACTCGGATTCCCTGGCAATTTCCTCCCTTCTTTTCCTTGCCTCAGTCTCGTCGATGAGGCCAGCGTTAAGATCCGCATCAATAGCCATCTGTTTTCCAGGCATAGCGTCCAAGGTAAAGCGAGCGGCCACTTCAGCAATTCGGCCTGAACCCTTTGTTATGACGACAAAATTGATGATTACCAGGATGGCAAAGACAATGCCCCCTACCACGTAGTTTCCTCCCACCACCACGAAATGGCCAAAGCCCATTATAATCTTTCCGGCTGCATCGAACCCTTCATGGCCATGGAGCAGTATCAGCCTGGTGGATGCGATATTCAGGGAAAGCCTGAAAAGCGTGGTTATGAGTAGAAGGGATGGAAATATGGGAAAATCAAGGGGCTTAATCACATAGATTGAAAGCAGGAATACCAGCAATGACACGGTAATGTTTAGCGCCAGAAAGAGATCCAGGGCAGGAGCTGGCAGAGGCAGTATCATTATCAGGAGGATGCCCACTACACCGGCTGCCGCCACCAGATTGTTCCTGTCAATCTGGATGCCTGTCCATACTGATCTTACAGCATCTATTGCTGCCATGTATTTACATCCTCCATCTGTTTTTCCTATTTACCGGCCTTCCTGCCCTTGAGACGGTATACGTATGCAAATATTTCAGCTACTGCCTGGAAAAGATTTTCCGGGATGGTCTGTCCTATTTCCACGAGCTTGAAAATGCTTTGTGCTACAGGCTTGTTTTCAACTATGGGGATACCGTTGTCCCTGGCTATTTCCTTGATTTTTTCAGCGATTATTCCTGCGCCCTTGGCCACAACAGATGGGGCTTCCATTTTCCCTGCCTCATATTTCAGGGCTACTGCAAGATGTGTCGGGTTGGTAATGACAACATCTGCCTCCGGCACCTCCTGCATCATCCTCTTGCGTGCAAGTTCTCTCTGGATACTCCTTATCCTGGATTTGACCTGCGGGTCACCCTCTGTCTGCTTAAATTCCTCCTTGACCTCCTGCTTTGTCATTTTCAGGTTCCTTTCAAATTCCCAGCGCTGGTACATGTAATCCAGCACGGACAGCAGGATCATGGCCAGGCAGGACTTCCAGAATATCTTGAAACTCACAGTGCCGAGGTAGGCAATTATCTGGTAAGGGGTCTGGTCCAGGAGGGGAGGCAGGAGTTCAAGCTGATCACGCACTGTTGACCATGCTATCCATGTGACAATTGCAAGCTTGAACAGGGATTTTATGAATTCCACAAGGCTCTGGAGTGAGAAGAGCCTTTTAAAGCCTTCCATGGGGTTAATCTTGGACAGCCTTGGAATTAAAGGCTCCCATGTAAACAGGGTTCCAACCTGTAGGTAATTGGAAAGAAGTGCAATGAAGGTTATCACGGCAAAAAGTGGTGCCATCAGGATGAAAAACTGCTTCATTCCAAGGAGAGCTACTGACTGCAGGCTGTTTATGCTTATGTTCAAGGAGGCGAGATGGGAAAGGTAATAGCTGACATCGCTGCACAGGCGTGTCATGAAAAAACTGCTTCCCCAGTAAAGGGTGAACAGGCTTGAAAGCAGAACCGCTACGGATGCAAGCTCCTTGCTCTTGGCAACCTGGCCCTTTTCCCTGGCTTCCCGCCGTCGTTTCGGGGTTGCCTGTTCTGTCCTTTCCTGAAAGGATTCCTGGGCCACTTTTCCCCCTTAGCCTGCTGCCATGGCCTTAAGTGCCAGGGGCATCAGCCTTATGGCCCTGTCCAGGGATCTGCCCAATACCGGCCAGAAGAACTGGAGGGTAAGTCCGAAAAAGAAAAGGCCAAGTGCCACGTTGAGATTAAAGCTCACGATGAGCATGTTTATCTGGGGCACCAGCTTTGCCAGTATCCCCAAGGCCACCTGGGAGAGAAGGAGTATGGCCATTACAGGTGCCATGAGCTTGATGGAAAGGATAAACATCTCTTCCCCCATGGCCATTATGATGTTGTAAAGGGACTTTGAAAGGGAAAGCTGTCCAGGCGGCAGTATCACAAAGCTTTCCTGTAGAACCCTGATAAGCGCATGGTGGCCTCCGGCTGCAAGAAACAGCAGCAGGGCAATCATGTAGGCAAACTGGGCAACAATCACAGACTGAACTCCTGTCTGTGGATCCATGACATTGGCAACGCTAAGCCCCATCTGTATCCCAACCATCTGACCAGCTATCTGAAGACCTGCAAATATCATCCTGAGGCTCAGGGACAGGGTCATTGCAATAAAAAGCTCACCTGCTGCCATCAGGAGCATGGCCGCACTGCTTGCAGGAAATATTTCAGGTGAAACAGGCACCACAGGGGTCAAGATCAGGGCAAGAACCATGGACATGGCAGCCTTTACAGGCATGGGAATGGTCCTTGAGCCGAATATGGGCATAAGAAAAAGAAGGGTGGAAACCCTGAGAAGCACCAGCAGGAAGGTCTTGTAGTTGACAGTTATCCAGTGAAGGAATTGGGCATCCATGGGACTGGAATTCAGCGTATGAAATTGGGAATGTTTACGATGATATCCCTGGTATAGTCCACCATCTTGTTCATCATCCAGGGAAAGGCCATGAGCAGGCCGATG
>QOAL01000120.1 GCA_003978135.1 Thermodesulfatator sp. | reverse complement strand
TTGGTCTTTCTCCGCTTCCAATACCCGCTGGCTTTCTTTCCGACCTTGAAAAATGCCCTCCTTCCGCAGGCATTGCCCTTGGGATTGACCGCCTATTAATGTTCCTATCCGATTCGCATGATATTCAGCAGGTGACGCCTGCCTGATTTCGCATCTTTTCGTTATTCTTCCTTGTTCTCACCAAATCTTCTGTCCTGATTCAGGTTTTAAATTGCCAGACAATCTTTGGCAGACAACTTGCGTACTTTGTGAGGCAAAGCATGCATTGGTTCGAAATTACAAAAAAATTTTGGTCTAACTCATTGGAAAAACATCAAACTTTTCCCAATAGAGAAAAAAATTTTATAAATTCTTATTTCTTTTCCGATGAGATTAGAAACAGTGTGAATCTAAAAAATTAAACACTCGGAGGTTATCATGTCATATTTCCACTGGTCCAGAATCATATTTGCAGCACTGAGCTGTCTGGTAATAACCTGTGGATGCGGGCAGAAAGTCAGAGATTCGGTCAAGCCGGTTGACACCACTGCCATTGAAAATCCAGCGCCGTACGCCCAGATAGTCATGTTGCCATTTGCAGACTATACAGCCGGACAGGCTCCGGATGATTCCTTGCGCCGCCAGATAAAAATTCAGTCGGCAATTACCGAACGTCTAGCCAGTGCAGGTTACTACGTTCCCGTAGAGGAAGATGTCGTCCAGTACATGATAGATCTGGGTGTTATTCAGCTTATAGAAAGCCCGGCCATTCAGTCACACCGATCCAGGACTACGTTGTTCAGAGAACTGGGAACCGGCTGGTCAGACGCCATGAAAGAGCAGATTAACAATGTCATGCTTGAAAACGAGCTGGTTAACGTTGCAGAAGAAAAACTCAAGATGAACCACATCGGTCTCAATAAAGGCATTGTAAAGCAGATAGGAAAATATTTCGGAGCGGACTTTGTCTTGAGAGGAAGAATTGTCGAATATGAAATGCGAGAGGGAAGGATTTTAAATCCTCTCCAGCAGGGAATTCTTCCCTTTTTCTTTGACTGGACATCAGCAACCATCTTCGGGGTGGCAGAATCCGATCAATACGATTTGTGGCAGGATCTGGCCCTTGGAGGAGCCATGGGGGCAGGTCTCGGATCCATGGCCAATACCCCGTTTAACAGCCCGACAAGCAGTACCGAGGTGGTAGGTAGCCATCCGCGCTTTGCACATACGGTTACCACCACCAGCGGTGGCTATGAGCATTCTACCGCATATAATGCTGGCTTCTGGGGAGCTGCAGGCATGGCCGCAGCCTACCTTGCTGCAAAAGGAGGCCACGTTCCTCGGGCAGTTGTCCAGATAAGCCTGGCGCTCCAGGATGCCAAGACAGGCAAGGTGGTCTGGGCCAACAGGGTGGAAAAACAGGTGGAACCGATAACCATGTGGGCAGATCCTTCTAACAGAACCCAGATTGACCGTGCAGTAGAAGAAGCAGCCAAGGCCCTTGCAGGAGACCTCACACGGGTCCTTGCAATGTGTCAACAATGCAGCCAGCAGGTTCAAACTGCCTCTGCAGAATGCCAGGAAACCGCGATACCTGGCCAGGGCCTTCAGGAAGAACCACTCATAGTAGAACCTCCCGACACCCTCGGGGATACGATGGTTATTAATAAAACTTTGGAAACTTCAGGTTCCTGAGGATCGTCACCAAGGAGGTAGTAGCAATGACAATAAAGAAATCACATACTTATGTAGCTGTCTTGGCCTTCATGCTGGTCTTTTTAATGAGCGTAATCTGCATGGCAGAAGACAGTACTTATAGCCCATACAACAAGGCCTGTAGCGCAACCAAGACCGGAAGGCTGGTTATCTCTCCAACCAGTCTGGAATTTTATGTAAACCAGGAGCAGCTCGAGGATCCAGAACCAATTACCGTTCACCTGAGCGGCTTTGCCCTGCCCAACTGTACGGATGCAAATTGCACCACTGAGAAGATACCCGAAATACTCTATTGCTATAACGAACCTAAAGAAACATCTGATAACGATAATTCCACTGATAACTCTGGAAACTCTACCAATGCCACCCAGTTGGTATGTTATGCAACTTTCCAAACAGATGACAACGGCGGAATTATCTGGCCAGACGAACAAAAGGAGGTTCCAGGTTCAGACGATCCGACTGCCCACAATGTCATATGGCCTGAATTCCTGGATTTCTGCTGGCTGGCAGCGCCCACAGAACAGTGGATCAAGGTCAACGATCAGGATTCTGGATTGGTAATAAAAGATATTACTGGCGACAATGAATTCACCGTCACTGTTGACGTAAAAAGGCTAGTGGATGGAGCATTCAATGGGGAACCTACTGTAAAAGAGGGCTGGATACAAGTAACTACTACAATTCATGATCCCAGTAATCCAGGTTCAGGGAACGACACCATGAGACATTATGTAAACGATAATATTAAAGACTCCATGACGGCCACATTGACCGATTGGGGCATATTAACCCCCTCATATGTTGGTCCTGATATACCCATGCATG
>QOAL01000118.1 GCA_003978135.1 Thermodesulfatator sp. | reverse complement strand
TGGAAAACCTTTTACCTCTGCTGACGTGCTGTTCGGATTCAATACCATAATCAATCCCAAGACACCTACTGCATACGCCGGGGACTTCCTGGAGGTGGAAAAGGCAGAGGCTCCAGACCCTTTCACCTTCAAGGTCACTTACAGGGAACCCTTTGCACCTGCCCTGAGCTCATGGGGTGATATAGTGGTGCTTCCCAAACATCTCCTGGAAGGAAAAGATATCACCAAGAGCTCCCTTTCCAGGAAACCTGTGGGGTTAGGTCCGTACAGGCTGAAACTTTGGAAAACCCAGGAACGCATAGAACTGGAGGCCAACAGGGATTATTTCGATGGAAGGCCGTATCTTGACGGCTACATCATGCGCATCATACCCGACCCGGCCACCATGTTCATGGAACTCAAGGCCGGTGGACTGGACTGGATGGGGCTTTCACCAGTACAGTACCGCAGGCAGACTGACACGGAATTTTTCAGGAAAAATTTCAGGAAGTACAAGTACCTTTCATTTTCTTATACCTATCTTGGCTATAACCTCACCCATCCGTTCTTCAAGGACAGGCGGGTAAGACAGGCCATTTCATATGCAATAGACAAGGAAGAGATAATCCGCGGCGTACTACTGGGCCTTGGTGTTGCTGCCACAGGGCCATACAAGCCTGATGCCTGGTTCTACAATCCCCACGTCAGGCACTATCCCTATGACCCGGAAATGGCAAGGCAGCTCCTTAAGGACTGCGGCTGGCAGGACTCAAACGGTGATGGCATCCTTGACAAAAACGGGACGGCCTTTGAATTTACTGTGCTTACCAACCAGGGTAACTCCCTCAGGGACAAGACCGCCCAGATCATCCAGTACAGGCTTGGCCAGATCGGGATAAAGATGCACATAAGACAGCTTGAATGGACCGCATTTATCAATGATTTCATAGACAAAAGGCGTTTCGAGGCAGTAATTCTCGGATGGACCCTGGGACAGGACCCGGATATCTATGATATCTGGCATTCTTCCAAAACAGGGGCCAAGCAGCTAAACTTCATTGGTTACAGGAATCCTGAGGTGGACAAACTCCTGCTGGCAGGCAGGAGAACCTTTGACCGGGAAAAGAGAAAGGAAATCTACTTCAGGATCCAGGAAATCCTTGCGGAAGACCAGCCTTATACATTCCTGTACGTGCCGATGTCACTTCCTGTTATTCATGCAAGGTTTCACGGTATAAGGCCTGCTCCTGCTGGAATCAGCTATAATTTCATAAGGTGGTGGGTGCCTAAAAATGAACAGAAATACATTATGAGGTAAGCAGGCAAGATTGTTAAAACACCATCAGCAGGGAATACGCACCTGAAAAAACATCATGGACTTTATCATCTGGACAACCAAGAGAATTCTTTCCCTTATACCCACATTTATAGGCATCACCTTGATCTCATTTTTTGTCATGCACCTTGCTCCTGGAGAACCCATGAGCCTCCAGGCGGATTTCAATCCGAAGATGACACCGGAAATGAGGCAGAGGCTTCGGGCACAGTACGGCCTGGACAAGCCCCTTTACGTCCAGTATGCAAAATGGTTCAAGGGCCTGATCCAGCTTGATTTAGGCAGGTCCTTTTCTCCTGACAGGCGAAAGGTATGGGACAAGATCAGAGAAAGGCTGCCTGTAACCATCCTGATAAACGTACTTTCCATGATACTTATCATGGTTGCCGCAGTGCCCCTGGGGGTCAAGGCAGCAGTGAAGCAGAACAGCCTCTTTGACCAGGTTACAACCATACTGGTGTTTCTGGCCTATGCAGCGCCTGCCTTCTGGGTGGCACTCCTTCTCATGCTTTTCTTCGGCATAGAGCTGAACTGGCTTCCTGTTTCCGGTCTTCACACCCTCATGGGCTATGACAGCATGAGTACATGGGAAAAGACCCTGGACTGGGCCAGGCACCTGATACTTCCCGTGTTTGTTTCTGCAATAGGCGGGCTCGCAGGGTTTTCAAGGTACACGCGTTCGTCAATGCTGGAAGTCCTGAGACAGGATTTCATTACCACTGCTAGGGCCAAGGGGCTGCCAGAGCGGGTTGTTATCTACAGGCATGCACTTAAAAATGCGCTTCTTCCCCTCATAACCATCCTGGGGCTTTCCATACCGGGACTCATTGGTGGAAGCGTGATCTTTGAATCCATTTTTGCAATACCGGGCGTGGGTCAGCTCATGTGGTCCTCTGTCATGGCCAGGGACTACCCCGTCCTTATGGGAAACCTGGTAATTGTGTCGGTGCTTACTCTTCTTGGAAACCTCATGGCCGACATGGGTTACGCGGCTGCAGATCCGCGCATCAGGACCGGACTGACAGGGGAGGAATAGCAAACCAGCATGGAACAGGCAGTAACACAGGCAAAAAAGAAAGGGAAAGCTGCTTCATTCCTGCTTGCGCTCCTGGATAATCCCCTTGCATTTTCAGGCTCGCTCATAGTGGCCTGTCTCTTTTTCATTGCCGTGCTTGCACCGCTGATTGCCCCCTATGATCCCCAGGCAATCGACACATGGC
>QOAL01000221.1 GCA_003978135.1 Thermodesulfatator sp. | reverse complement strand
TATTAAAAAGGGCTACCCAATATGTCCTGGAAATTGTTACCGGCACCCTTGAAAGTCAGGAAAGCGTGGTACTGGTTATTTCAGAGCTGGAAGGCCTGGCGAAGAAGCACCATTTCCAGGAAGAGCAACAGGAAGACGAAATTGTCCTGCTGGCAGAAGAACAGGAGAAAGAAGATGAGGCAAAGACTGGACAGGCAGCACCAGCAGTAGAAAAAGAACAGAAAACTGGAAAAACAGACACCGTTCAGGAAGCGGCCCCACAGCCTACGTCCGACTCTTCAGAAGGGTCTGATTTCATGGAACATGGTGCCATGCCCAAGGAGAGCAGGCTAGACGAACAAGGACGCATAATCCTGGGTAGACATCTGGCAGAACTGAAAAGATGTGTGAAGCGTATTCAGCCCCTTGAAGAACTCCTGTCGCGAACTCCTGGCATGGAAAAACTGCACAGGTTTCAGCATGATCTGCGCACTGATCTTGAGGAACAAATAAATCAGGTGTCAGATTATTTCTTTGACGGGCAGGTCAGGGAAGTCCCAGAGGCTCCATCAAGCACTAAAGAATCACCTATAGATGCCCGGCACTTACAGCCGTCGGGATGTCAATGGAAAGAACTTCTCACAATAAATGTTGATGGCATGGAAATCGGCTTTCCAGAGGACCAAGTAGTCTATATGTCTGCACCTCCATGGCATGCTAAATCTGCAATAAAAAAGGCGAATAATATTTCTCTGGGTAAGCTCAAGCCATGGCCATGGTCCAAATTGAAAAATTGCTTTCTGGGACGGCTTGCAGGACTGGACGATTCTACTCTTTCTGATATGCGGTTTCCAGTGGTGAGGCGGCTTGGCGAAACGGAGCTTCAGGTGCCTCCAAGCTTTGTCCTGATTCTTCTCTACGACGGTAAAAGGGGTGCAGCAATACTTGCTGAAGAAAAGCCCATAAGGATAGAGATACCAGGAGACGCTTCCTGTGAAGAAAAGACAGGAAAAGGCTTTGAAGCTGAAGTTAACACCCATGGCAACAAGATAATGATAGCCACGGCAGATTCCTTGAATCAGGTATAGACATGGCTGGTTTCCAGATACAGGTAGAAGATCTGACAGGCCCGGGTGCCCAGACCGAGCTGGTAGAAAAGAAGATACAGGAAGCAGACCTTTACCTTAACCACGGTCTAACAGAAGAGGCCAGAGTTATACTGGAAGAGGTGCTGGCAGCCTTTCCAGAGGACTCAGATTCAGAGGGAAAGGTCCTGCTGGAAAACAAGTTGAAGGAGATATCTGCCGGAAACGAATTTCTGGCAGAACAAGGGGATCAAAGCGGGAAGGGAGAAGTTTCCAGGGAAGAACGGTTTCGAGAACATTTCAATAACTGTCTGGGTCTTATTGAGGCTGGCTTTTTTTCCGAAGCGGTCGATGAGCTGAAAATACTGGAAGAAGAGGGGTACAGGGCAGGAGAAATTCAGGTTAAGATCGGCAAACTCTATCTGAAATTAGATATGCCCTTTGATGCCATGGACTACCTGGAAAAGGGGCTCCGTGATCCAGACCTTCCTTCTGAAATGAGGGAAGAGGCTCTGTATCAGCTTGCCCTCACCCAGGAAAAGACCGGCTCCGTTACTAAGGCTGTGGCCACCCTGGAAAAACTGGTGCAACTCAACAGGGAGTTTAGAAATGCCAGTGAAAGACTGGAAAGCCTGAGTAAGACTGCCCAGAAATATGGCAGATTCTATTACCTCATAAGAAAGGGACTGTTGCAGGATGAACAGCTGGAACGTGCAAAGGAGTTGGCCAAGCAGTCCAAGAAGACCATAGAAACAGTACTTATTAACCAGTTCGGCTTGGAAAAAGAGGAAGTTGGCCAGTCCCTCAGCGAATATTATCATTGCCCGTTCATTGAATTCAATGAACTGGAAGTGGGCAATACTCCCAAGTGCATATCAGGCATCAAAGAGCATTTCTTCAGGACCACTGCCTGTGCCCCGGTCAAGGAAGAGGCAGGCATGCTGCTGATCGCCCTGGATAATCCCCACGACCTCAGCAAGATAGACAGCATCCAGAGGGTCCTGAAGGCCAAAAGCTTCGAATACGCCGTAGCCCTTAGGGAAGATATCGACAAGTTCATTGATTATTTTTATGGGAAATACAGCGTAGGCGGGGACGGAGAGGATGTCTTTGAACAGCTTGAGCTGGTGGAAGAGGAAGAAGAAGAACCTGAGGAGGAGGATGGGTTCGCCTCTGACGCAGACAGCGTGGTCGTGCAGATGGCCAACCGTATCATTGAAGATGCCTTTTCCAGGGGCGCTTCTGATATTCACATAGAAAGTCTCACCGGGAAAAGGGGGGCCCTGGTGAGGTATCGCATAGACGGTGATTGTTTGCGCTATCAGAACATACCGCTTAACTATAAAAAGGCCCTGGTTTCCAGGATCAAAATCATGGCCAGCCTAGACATTGCAGAAAAGAGGCTGCCCCAGGATGGAAAAATAAAATTCAGGACCAGGACCGGTCGGACAATTGAACTCCGTGTGGCAACCCT
>QOAL01000036.1 GCA_003978135.1 Thermodesulfatator sp. | reverse complement strand
TGGGCTCCCTGGCATAGCACCGAAGACCGGGATGAAATTCCTCAAGATATGCGCACCGTGTTGAAGAGTGCCAAGCGATTATTGCACCCAAAAACTTTGATGGAGATACTACAGTCATTTGCCCTGTTTTCAACGGTTAAGACGAGAGCAGGAAAGCCCGGGGTTAAGATTAAAATTTTACCACGCTACCCGCAGTATGAGGCAGCAAAAGCCATTGTGAAACGTGTAAAGACGGGAGATGCCCGCAAAGGGCTTATCTGGCATTTCCAGGGCTCGGGCAAATCGCTGCTCATGGTCTTCGCCGCGCAGAAGCTGCGCCTGCAACCGGCCCTGCGCAATCCCACCGTCATTATCGTGGTGGATCGCCGCGACCTGGACGCCCCCACCATCCAGGCCCAGGCCCTGGACACGGACCAGGACGGTTTTTATTGCTATCCAGTGAGAAATTACCAGGACATTTTGCCCCGCGTGCGTGCTGCAGATGCTCTTCAGCACGTTGATCATGCGGTCTTGTAGTTCCTGAAATGTTTCACCCCCGGCTGTTGGAATGTATTTCGAGGGCCGGTGCCAAAAATTATAGAACTGCTCCGGAGACATTTTTTCAGCCTCCTGGAATGTGAGTCCCTCCCACTGTCCAAGCGCTATTTCATTCAGGCCTTTTGCCGGCGTCACTGCTGCATCCAGAACCTCGGCGCAAATTTCCGCGGTCCTTTTCGCACGTCCCAGACAACTGGACCAGACCGAAGTTATAGTGCCTTCCCCTGCCGGCCCAGACATACGGACACGGAGAGCGTTTGCCAAGGTCTCTGCCTGCTTCAGACCCTTTTCAGTCAAAGGGGAATCCTTCTGTCCCTGCATCCTTTTTTCAAGATTCCAGAGGGTTTCTCCATGACGAGCTATGAAAATAGTCGTTTCTACTAAAGGCAATTCATCGTACTTCCTTAGGGGCTGTCCTGGAACAATAACCGAAAACTTGCTGTTTGTTTCAGTGCATGACCCGGGGATTATCCAGCCTGGCTGATGGCAACGGCCACTGCCACAGAGGCTCCTACCATGGGATTGTTGCCCATGCCTATAAGTCCCATCATCTCCACGTGGGCAGGAACCGAGGAACTTCCAGCGAACTGGGCGTCACAGTGCATCCGGCCCATTGTATCCGTAAGGCCATATGAAGCCGGCCCCGCAGCCATGTTGTCTGGATGAAGAGTACGTCCCGTGCCGCCGCCAGAGGCAACGGAAAAGTATCTCTTACCCTGTTCAACGCACTCCTTCTTGTATGTTCCCGCAACAGGATGCTGGAATCTTGTAGGATTCGTGGAATTACCAGTAATGGAGACATCCACCTTTTCAAGGTGATTAATTGCCACGCCCTCCCTGACATCATCGGCACCGTAACAGCGGACCTTTGCCCGGTCGCCATCAGAAAAAGCAGTCTCTTTTACCACGCTGAGCTCACCGGTAAAATAATCGAACCTGGTTTCCACATGGGTGAAGCCGTTAACCCGGGCAATGATATAGGCTGCGTCCTTGCCGAGCCCATTAAGTATGACCTTCAGGGGCTCTGTTCTGACCTTGTTTGCCGAGTTGGCTATCCCTATTGCTCCCTCTGCGGCGGCAAAGGATTCGTGACCAGCTATGAAGGCAAAACACCTTGTATCTTCGTGCAGCAGCATGGATGCCAGGTTGCCATGACCAAGCCCTACCTTGCGCTGGAATGCCACTGAGCCCGGGACACAGAAGGCCTGCAATCCTTCGCCCAGTGTGGAAGCAATTTCAGAGGCCTTTTTCTGCCCCTTCTTAATGGCTACTGCTGCTCCGGTAATATATGCCCAGCAAGCATTTTCAAAACAAATGGGCTGGACATCCCTGACAATGGAATAAACATCTACGCCGTAATCATCACAGATGGCCTTGGCCTCCTGGAGGCTTTTGATTCCATACTTGGAGAGCAGGGCGTTAATCTGATCTATACGCTGTTCATATCCTTCAAAAAGCGCCATGATTTGCCTCCTTATTCCTTCCTTGGATCAATGGTTTTCACAGCTTCGTTAAACCGGCCGTAAACGCCTGTTGCGTTTTTGAGCGCCTCTGCTGCATCTGTACCGTTTTTGATAGCATCCATCATGGCCCCGATATTCACAAACTTGTAGCCTATGATTTCATCCTGGGCATCGAGCCCAAGTTCCAGTATATAGCCTTCGGCCAGTTCAAGATAGCGCGGCCCGGTCAATACGGTGCCATAGGTGGTCCCGACTACGCTGCGGTTTCCCTTGCCCAGATCCTCAAAACCGGCGCCTATCTCCAGGCCGCCTTCTGAAAATGCAGACTGGCTGCGACCGTAGCTGATCTGAAGGAAAAGCTCCCGCATGGCCACGTTAATGGCGTCGCAGACCAGATCGGTGTTCAGGGCCTCCAGGATTGTTTTACCCGGCAGAATCTCCGAGGCCATGGCTGCGGAGTGGGTCATACCGGTGCAGCCCACGGTTTCCACCAGGGCCTCTTCAATGATACCCTCTTTAATGTTCAAGGTCAGCTTGCAGGCACCCTGCTGAGG
>QOAL01000207.1 GCA_003978135.1 Thermodesulfatator sp. | reverse complement strand
ATTTCAAGGGCTTGACTGCAGCAGCAGTACCCATGGTGGTTGTGATTCCTGATATTTTCATCAGGGGAAAATGGAAGATCCATGTTTCCCTGTCACATGTGACTGCCATTACACTGGGCATCTTGGTCTATCTACTTCCATTTTTGTACGCAAGTATCACGGCAGACGGTTATGGACAAAGCGGCCTGGCCCTTGCCTTCAGAGAAAATCTCCAGAGGTTCTTCAATGCCTTTGACCACAAGGAACCCTTTTACTGTTACCTGTACTATGTCCCTTTTCTTTTCCTTCCATGGATATTTTTTGTAGGCGGGGCTATCTTGGACAGGTTCAGGGGGTTTAGAGGCCTGAGCGACGTGGAGAAGTGGCTATCCCTGGCAGTTCTTGGAATCTTTTTTCTTTTTACACTCTCCAGCTCCAGGCGGAGTTATTACATCCTGCCCATAATTCCATTCCTTAGTCTTTTCACTGCGGATTTTGTGCTTGCCCCGCAAAGCATCCGCATAAGGGAGATTTCTGTCAAGGCCCAGACCGTCTTTCTGGCGGCAGCAGGACTGATAGCGCTTTTCAGTCCGCTATTGATTCCATTAATCAGGGCCTGGACCGGATTTGAACCACCTCCAGAACTCTGGTTGTCTGCTTTTGCAGCAGGCGCCTTTTGCCTGATGTGTCTGGTGGCGGGAAGAAGCGGCTTCTTCATTAGAGTTGCAGGCGACCAGATGAGCGCCAGCCTGGCATCGCTTGTTCTGGCAGGGCTGGTGCTTCTTGGAGCCTTTTTCTGTTTCCAGCAAAACAGCCTGGAAATATACAGGACCAACAAGCCGTTTCTCCTGGAACTAAAGAAAAATATTTCAGATATACCACCTGAGCGCATAGGCCTGTCAAAGAACATGGCCTTTGTACTGTTTTACCTGGATGCCCGGCGGCCCTTGTGGGACCTGGCAAAACATGCAAACCTGGAGCACTTCCTCCATATAAAAGGAAAAAAGATTATCATTGCCAGAAAAAGGGACGCCAAAAGAATTCTGCCAGCTCTTCCTGCCGGTTCGTACAGGCAGACACTCGCAGCCAGGACTTTTCCGTGGAGCAGGAGAAACGAGAAAAGACTCGTTGCCTGGGAGGTATTCTGAAGCAAGCGGAAGTTGCCAAACGCAGTTTCTTTCCAGGGGAAAATGGGTTTTTTGGCACGGAGTCCCTTGACATTTGGACAAGATTAATTTAGAAATCCGGATGCCCTGAAAAAAGGGCTGACGATATACGTGTGCAAAACGCAAGGAGCATAAAAGATATGAAAACACCGCTTCCAAAGGTCAACGAAATCCAGAAGAAGTGGTTCGTTGTTGATGCATCTGGGAAGGTGCTGGGCCGACTGGCCACACAGCTTGCCACTAGGCTACGGGGCAAACACCGTCCCGACTTTACACCACATCTGGACACTGGTGACTTTATCATTGTTATAAATGCCGAGAAGGTAAAACTCACGGGCAACAAGATGGATCAGAAGATGTATCATCGCCATTCCGGCTATCTTGGAGGCCTGAAATCAGTAAATGCCAGGACCATGCTGGAGAAGAAGCCGGAGGATGTTATACGGCTGGCAGTAAAACGCATGATGCCCAAGAACAAGCTTGCCAGGCAGCAAATGAAAAAATTAAAGATTTATGCGGGCACAGAACATCCACACCAGGCGCAGATGCCCGAGCCCCTTGAAATTTCTGCCAGTTAGAAAAGAGGAAAAGACAGATATGGAACGTATTTATGCCACAGGTAAGAGGAAGAGTGCTGTTGCGCGGGTCTGGATCATGCCAGGCTCCGGTCAGGTAACTGTAAACGGCAGGGATTTTGACGATTATTTTGACCAGGAAACAGCCCGGCTGGTGGTAAATCAGCCCTTTGAGGTAACGAATACCCTGGGCAAGATCGATGTATTTGCAAGTTTAAAAGGCGGTGGAAAGGCCGGCCAGTCCGAGGCCCTGAGACACGGTATAGCCAGAGCACTTCAGGCTATGGACCCTGAGCTCAGAATACCACTGAAAAAGGCAGGATTGCTCACCAGGGATGCGCGGGTAAAGGAAAGGAAAAAATACGGTCTTGCCGGTGCAAGGAAAAGATATCAGTACTCCAAACGCTAGTTCTATCAGTCACTGGATCTGCAAGATTTGTGGGAAGGCCTGGGCCTTCCCTTTTTCATTTGTATATTCTGCCTGGAAAGGTGATATATCATGACCACAAAAATCGGCATATTGGGCGGGTCTGGATACACAGGCATTGAACTCCTGAGGATCCTTCTCAATCATCCTTCAGCAGTTGTAACAGTCATCACTTCAAGAAAATATGCAGGGCAAGAGGTCTCCAGAGTATTTCCTTCTGTTACCGGTGTCACGGACCTGGTCTTCAGCGAACCTGATCTGGAGCAGATGGCGGAAGCTGCCAGTGTAATTTTCACCTGTGTTCCTCACCAGACTGCCATGAACGTGGTTCCGTTTTTCCTTGAAAAGGGGCTCAAGGTCATAGATCTTTCTGCTGACTTCAGGATAAGGGACAAAGAGGTGTATGAAGAATG
>QOAL01000105.1 GCA_003978135.1 Thermodesulfatator sp. | reverse complement strand
CATCACGCAATTACAATAAACCAATCTTTATTCATGAGTTTCTGCCATTGTCACAGCACCTTGTTGCCACTTGGATCTCGATTACACAATTTTCCCGATGAACTCTTGATGACACGAACAGAAGTTCCAACCAAAGAGTCTTTAAAATCCTTTCACTATCTCAATGACAAAGAATACACATGAAGTCCGAGATAAATGAAGTCAGATTA
Source organism: Thermodesulfatator sp. (assembly GCA_003978135.1). Taxonomy (GTDB): domain Bacteria; phylum Desulfobacterota; class Dissulfuribacteria; order Dissulfuribacterales; family QOAL01; genus QOAL01. The sequence continues at coordinate 2,368 of QOAL01000105.1, read as the reverse complement.
TGTTGACTATGTCACTGAAAAGCCAGGAGGAGCTGGAGCTGTCAGGGAAGTCTGTGAGCTCATACTCCGGGCACAAAAAAAGTGGGCTCTTTGCTTTGGCAGGTTTCTTGACTCTTCAGGCTGATTTCTTAATCCGTGGGTAAAAAACATATTCTCTGGTCAGCATTGACGGTTTTAATGGTTGGGATACTTTTTGCCTTCTGGCAGGAAGGATCTGACAAGCAATTTTTCCGGTCTCCGGATTTCAAGGCCCTCAAGGCAGATCTTGTATTACACGGGGTAAGCTACCGACGTGATACCAGGAAAAGATCGTCAGAGTGGGTGGTAAAGGCCGATACTGCAAGATTTTACGAAAAAAAACGGGAATGTGAGTTTGACAGGGTTAGAATAGTATTTCTGCCCGGGGATAAGGAGCCTGTTACCATTGTGGCCAGGAAGGGGCTCTATGATTTTGACCACGGACGGCTCCGGGTTTCCGGGGATGTTAAGGTGGATGGTTTCCGGGATTATGTGCTTTATGCCGACCAGCTCTTGTATGATCCTGATAGCATGACCATCACGGCACCTGGAAATGCAGAGCTGGTTGGAAGTGCCGGTAACAGACTCAAGGGCAAGGCCATGGTATACTACATTAGAGACAGAAGGCTTACCCTGGCATTTCCCAGGGCTGAAATTTCAGAAAACGATTCCGGGCTCAATTAAGAAAAGGAGATTCTTGCCAATATGTTGAACAAGACAGCCTTATTATCCCTTGTTTTCGGACTTATCTATGTATTTCTTTCGTTTTTTCTTAGTTCTGCCGTTTTTGCCGAAAAGAACAAGGGGAAGAAACAATCTGAAGCCATCAGAATTACCAGTGAAAAGATGGAAGTAAGGGATCAGAAGGGCAAAGTGGTATTTATGGGAAATGTTGTGGCAAAAAAGGGTAACCTTACCATTTATTCAGACGTACTCGAGGTTTTCTATGTCAAGAAATCAGGCAAGCCATCATCTGCCAGCGGGGATGCCAGGGGCAAGAGAAAACTTCAGAAGATAGTGGCACGGGGACATCTCAGGATAGTACAGGGAAAGCGACGGGCCACTGCAGGAGAAGCCATTTATTATAAGCCCCAGGAAAAGATCGTGCTTCTTAAGGATGCACGGATATGGGATGGATCTAACACCATAAAGGGCGATAAGGTGACCCTGTTTGTCAACGAAAACAGGAGCGTTGTGGAAAGTTCCGGGAAAGACAGGGTCGAGGCAGTGGTTTACTCGGACTGAGGGCATGACAGAAGAAAGAAGCGTCCTGGAAGCAAGGGGGCTCGTAAAGATTTACAAAAAAAGACGGGTGGTGGACGGGGTTGACCTGTGTCTTGAAAATGGCTCTATTGTCGGTCTTCTCGGGCCGAATGGAGCGGGAAAGACCACCACTTTTTACATGATAGCCGGTCTTATCAGACCAGACGGGGGCAGTGTCTTTTTAGATGGTCAGGATATAACCGACCTTCCCATGCACAAGAGGGCGCGGCTTGGTATCACCTACCTGCCGCAGGAGCCGTCGGTGTTCAGAAAATTGACTGTTTCAGACAACATCAGGATAGTTTTTGAAAACCGGGGCCTGACAAAAAAGGAACAGCAGGCCCGGGTTAACGGTCTCCTGGAGGAAATGGGGTTGAAACAGCTTTGCGACCAGAAGGCCGAATCCCTGTCCGGAGGGGAGAGAAGGCGTGTGGAGGTAGCACGTGCCCTGGCAACGGATCCAAAATTTATACTTCTGGACGAGCCTTTTGCCGGAGTGGACCCCCTGGCAGTAGCGGATATTCAGGATATAATAAGGGGGCTAAAGGAGAAGGGTATAGGCATCTTCCTTTCCGACCATAACGTTCGGGAAACCTTGACTGTATGTGATAGCGCATATATTGTAAATTCAGGTAAGGTTATTGAACATGGAAGCCCTGAAAAGATTGCGTCAAGCCAAATCGCGAGAAAAATTTATCTGGGAGAAAGCTTTTCACTTTAGGTAGTTATGGCCCTTGAACTTCGACAACATCTCAAGCTATCGCAACAACTTGTTATGACTCCCCAGTTGCAGCAGGCCATAAAACTGCTGCAGCTCTCCCGCCTGGAACTAATAGACACAATAAATCAGGAACTGGAAGTAAATCCCGTGCTGGAAGAGGTCTCCAATTCAGAGCTAGACAGGTCTGCAGATGCCTCCCGTTCCGGCCAGGATAAGGATGCCCCGGAATGGGGAATTGATGAGCAGCCTGAGCTTTCTGCGTCCCAGGATGCAAAGATTCCCTGGGAAAAGGAGGCTGTAAAGGAGACGAACTGGCAGGAGATATGGGATGATGAATACCGCAGGGCATTGCCCTCTTATTCCTTT
>QOAL01000032.1 GCA_003978135.1 Thermodesulfatator sp. | reverse complement strand
AGCTTCTGCCATGGTCGGAGTTGATGATTCTTGGGAAGATTTACAAACAGGTACATCGCCCTTGCAAGAGGATATTGGCCTGAAAGGATGTTTTCTGTGTCAGGGGGAAAATAGGCAGAGCCTTCACGGGCGGCCAGGGGCAAAGGTTTAACCCCTTCAGTTACAGGCAGAAAATTGGCAAATCCTATGGCTTTCTTGTCAGCCTGAATCTTTTTTACCACATCGGCTGTATCTATCTGCGGTTCAAATTCCTCCTTGAGCGAGCCGTTGCACATGGCCAGTTTCTGAAAGAATTTAGCCTCAAAACTTTTCCTGGCGAGACCAGTGATGTGTATGGATTGTTCCTGCCAGGAGCCTGAAAGGCCGAGAAAGCCCCATTTTGTAATGGCAAACGGGTATCCACACCTTATGGTTGACGAAAAGATGGCATCTGTCTGGAAAAGTGTAAGCCCTTTTAACGGGTTTGACGGATTTACAAGCAACAGCAGACCGGCCCTGCCAATTTCCACTGCCAGGATATCTGTTCCCGAGGAATTTTTTAATATGTTGATTTTGCTGTCAGGGCCATGATAGGGAAATGGGTTGAATCCTATTGCCAAGTCAGCTTTCCCCTGTTCAAAAAGGGAAAATGCAGTCCACGGGCTGCTTTTGGTAATACTGCAATGGAATTTTTTGTTGTCCTGTTCCAGCTTGTTGCACGTTTGTTCTACATATTCTGTAAGGAACCCAGGGGATATAACTGTAAAATTTCCGGCATTGTCTTTTGGGTTATCTGTCTTATCCTGGGCTGAGGCCTGTGGATTTTGCCCTGTCACAACCATGGCCAGTGCAAAAATCAGGCAGGTGAATGATAAAAAAAAGGATTTGTTCATGCCCTTCTCCTTGAATGTCCAGACTGGAGTTCGCTGTCCTGAAAGATATTTCCTGAAAGTTTCTGGAGGGCTGCCATGTCCAGGATTTCTATCTGCCTGCCCCTTACTTTTATAATGTTGTTCTTCTGCATCCTGGCAAATATCCTTGAAAGTGTCTCCGGAATGGTGCCCAGCAGACTGGCAAGCTGTGTCTTGGTCATGTCCAGTGTCACCAGTTGCTGTGTCTGCTGTCTGTTCATCAGTATCAAAAGGTAAGTGGCCACCCGGCCAGGCACCTCCTTAAGGGAAAGATCTCCTATCATTCTCGCAAACCTCATGAGTCTTTTGGAAAATATGGCCAGCAGATTCATGGCCAGCGACGGGTCCTGCTCCAGGAGGAAAACAAACCTTTTTCTTGGTATGTAAAAGGTCTCGGTATCCTCGGTTGCCATGGCATTTGCAGGAAACACATCCCCTGCAAAGACCGCCGCCTCTCCAAAGGGCTCTCCTGGACCGAAGAGATGTAAAATCTGTTCCCTGCCTTCTGAGGAAAGCTTGAATATCTTTACCCGTCCTGACATAATTATATGGAATCCGTCTGCAGGCTCGCCCTCCATGAATATATTCTGTTTCTGGCGAAACCTGTTAATTGTGCCAATGGCATGAATGTTTTCAAGCGCCTTTTCAGGCAGGCCCCTGAAAAGGAAACATGCCTCGAGAAGTTGTCTGGTGTTATTCATTTTCCTGATGCGGTTAGCAAAGTTAATCTGCCTCTTTTTCTTGCCTTAAGCCAGGGGCTGTCTTATAAAAGAGAAGCTGCATGAAATTTATTTCAAGGGGAAAAAAATTTGCTTCAAATCTTCTCGCAGAAAAAGGACTCTGTGGAGCCCTGTGAACACATAGAAAAAGGATGTTGGATTAATCTCGTGGCTCCAACTGAAGAGGAGATTAACCGGATATTAAAGGAGACTCAAGTACTGCCCGAGTTTCTCCGTTATCCCCTGGACGTAGAAGAGACATCCAGGGTGGAAAGTGATGAGGGGCAGATCCTGATTATTGTCAAGATCCCCTTTCCTCAACATAGCGGCGAGATGGTGCGTTTTGAAACCATTCCCCTGGGAATCATCATACTGGAAGATGCTGTGATCACTGTCTGCCCGGTTGAAACAGAGGTCCTGGCAAAGGTCATCGAGTCAGCCAGAAAACAGCGTATTTTTGTCAGCAGGGTCAGGTTTATCTTCAACCTGTTCCTCAGGGTGGCCAGTGACTATCTGAGGCATCTGCGCCTGATCGACCGCCTCATGGAGGAATATGAGGCAGAGCTTCAGCTTTCCATGCGGAACAGGGAACTGGTAAAACTCCTGAACCTCGAGAAGAGCCTTGTCTATTTCAATACAAGCCTCAAGGCAAATGACATGGTAATGGTAAGGCTTGGCAGCGGCCGGTACGTTCCCATAAGCGAGGATGATGAGGACATTCTTGAAGATGCCCAGATTGAGAACCAGCAGGCCATGGAGATGGCCAAGATATACAGTGATATTCTTGCAGGCATGATGGATGCCTATGCATCGGTAATTTCGAACAATTTGAATATCGTGATGAAGTTTCTTACTGCTGTTACCATTGTTCTCATGCTGCCGAATCTCGTGGCAAGTATATATGGCATGAACATAGACCTGCCATTTCAGCACAATCCCCATGCCTTTGTCATTACCATGGGCTTTTCCTTTA
>QOAL01000160.1 GCA_003978135.1 Thermodesulfatator sp. | reverse complement strand
GGGCTGGGCAGGGGGGCGTTCCCGTCGGCTATGCCGCGCACCCGCAGCACCGTGGCATCGCACGGCGCATCACCGATATTCTTCACCGTCCAGCGCAACTGGACTCTCCTGTCATTGGTGGCGTGCCCGGAATGGTCTGCCTGCCCGGGCTGCAATATCTCACCCTTGAAACCGGAAACGACCAGGTCGGGGCGGTGCAGGTTGATAAGGGGCGCCTTGGAGAGGGCTCCGGGTTGCAGGGCCTTGCCCACAACATGGATGACGGCATCGCTTATGGTATTCCATTTAGGAACATCGACCATTTCGAGATAGATGTTATAGTACCCCGGCGGCGTATCGAGCGGCACAGTGACAGTGTGCTTTCCTGTGTCAAAGGGAAACCCCGACGGCGGTGAAAGCGCGATTCTCTTTTGAGGGCCGCCAGGGTTGTTCAAGGAGGACGTAACCAGAAACACCCGCACCTGCCGATTCGGTTTGATGAGGGTCCCCTTCCAGGTCACCTTGTATCCCTTGCCGATTTTCCACTCGAAAGTAGTCTTCGCCAGCAACACTCGGATAGAGGGTTCTAATTTAAATGAGGGTGTATATTTCTTGACTTGATAGCTGTATGTAAATTCGTTATTTTGCTCGTTTGATTCGTGTATTATGTTAGAAGGATCGATCTTTAGCATGAACTCATACTGAGTCGGCTTATCAAGGGGTCTTTTTACATATATTTCCAAGCGTTTTTCTTTTCCTGAATGTAATGTTTGGAGATCTGCCTTAAAAAAAGCTCCTATTTCCAAACTATGTCCCGGCAGCAACAAAGGCCCCGAAAGGTCATACTTGTTGAGCATAATCTCCGTTAGGTCAACAGGGGTTCCGTCTTTTTTGCATTCGATTTCGATTGGAACTTCTTGGTCTTCAGATCCACCCTGGTTTTTCAGATAAAAAGCAAACAATGTAGCGGCGGTATTCGTGATGCCTTGAAAAATGATATCATCTATCACTTTGACGTGTGAAATATACAGATCGGGAGCCACCAAATTGGTTTTGGTTTTTCCTGGATTTATCCCCTCGACTATTTTCGGGTGGCCGACGCGAAAATGCCGCCATTCTGGCTGTCTGTAGCTTTTAATGTATTTGTTATTATCTTTATCCCAGATCCAGGATACCACCTTCATACGCAGTTCGGTATACTTTCCATCAAAGTCGAGATGAATTGTTTTGTGGCCGAATGAACGCGCCTCATAAAGCAATGGTGAGCCCCTCATTTTAAGCCTGTTGAAATATAACTCCTTGATCCCGACAGGCTTCCAGAAAGAGAATTTTTCCTCCCCTGGTTTTGGAACTCGCCGCTGAAGATAAATCATGAAAAAATTCTTGGAGTAGTCATCATACCTGCAGTCAAACTCAAAGTACAATGGCACATGGCCGGATTTGAAGAGCTGGTGTTCTGTAGGTGAGACAATCCGGGGAGAAGCTATTGCTCTGTTAAAACAGTCAGTCCATGTGGCATTGGCCTCTTCCTCTCTCAATTTTTCCTGAAGCCCTCCGAGAGTAGCGTAAACAGACAAGGGTAAGGGAATATCTAACACGCTCTCATCTGGATATAAGTAAGAAAGGTTTTGGTGATTTTCGCTTTTAATCATATGAGGCCAGGGCATTCCTGGATAGAAGTAGAGCCAGGGATCATATGCAAGGAGACCATGAGTTACATACTTCCATAAAACCTCTGAACGGTTATTTAGAGGTTCAACAGTAGTTTCACCTTCGTCCCATTGGTCATTTGCCTTCCATTCACGTATATCAATAATCCTGATGGTGAGCTCTTCTTTAAAATGTTCTGCATTAGGGTAATACCAGCATTGAGCCTCGACATGGTAAGTCCAACCTCTATTATGAGTATAACCTCCTGGTAATGTCTCGTACCTCATAAAATGGCCCGAAAAACGGTAACGATGCAAATCTTTCCAAATACCGTGAGTCTCCATTTTCCAGAAAACATTCCCTGGAGAAAATGGCTTAAAATCGCCTGCTTTCGAGCTTCTCGCTGTGCTTGCGATCATTAAAAGGACGACTGATATGATTAGGAAATATCGTTTCATGATTTTTCCCTCCCCTGAAAAGGGTTGAAGTTTTATGTCCCTCTACCTGGTAAGTCACCCAACCAGGCAAAAAAGTTCAAAATCAGATATAAAAATTTTTCTATTACGATTCTACGATTCGAAACGCCACGTATTCCTACGCAATGGGGTATTGACCGAAAAGGATGTCTCCCTTAACGAACAAGGCCCCAGCGATGGTTTTTCTTTGGTCAGGTTGTCAAAAGGCGGTTAAGCACCGACACAGATGACTTACAAGATGATTTCAGAGGCGAGATGAGAAGAGAACACGGAGAACTCAGAGATCGAAAGGATCATGGATAAAGGAATTTTTCGGATGGGGATCTCAAGCAACATGGTATGCCTACATGTTACAAATTCACATTTCTTTATGAATTATACCTTCGATATAATGGCATGTCAAATTCTGATATTTGCACAGGATATGACAAAAGTAACACTTGAAATTCGAGATCCTGTAGATCCACCTTTCAAAAGAGG
>QOAL01000214.1 GCA_003978135.1 Thermodesulfatator sp. | reverse complement strand
ATTATCAACGGCGTACAGGAAATAGTTTATGCATACGAAGATGTCATGGGAGGAGCAGCCGGCATTGATTTTGAGCAGCCTTTTTCAAAATGCCACCACAATCAAAAAAAGTGTATCCCAGGACATCTCTACAAGGAATTCGGCCAAAGGATTAGAGGACCTGTACTTCGGAATGAGAGCCTGGAACTTTTCAGGGATTTCTTTTCAAATCCGGCCAATACGTATCTAAAAAATACCCTTCTGGAAACCTATACCCTGTCGCAGAAAAAATGACGCAAAAAGCCCATGCTGCTGAGGCAGGCATGACATTAAATCCCATGAAATCAAACTCCAAAATCCAGAAAAGAACAGTTGAATTCAAGGCCCATTCACGAAATCTCTTTTTTCACATACTGACTGCGTGCAACCTGAGATGCCGCCACTGCTACATCAACCCGGAACAACACGGAACCAATACTCTGGACATTGATACCATAAAGAAATGGCTGAGGCTTTTCTCCCTGGCGGATCACTCAAGTTCCATAAAACGCGTTTCAGATACGAATGTTATTTTCCTGGGCGGTGAACCAACCCTTCATCCGGATCTAGCTGAAGCCATTCGCGAAGCAAGACAACTGGGTTATGCCTCCATTACCGTTGACACCAATGGCTATCTTTTCAACCATATTCTTGAACGAATTTCTCCTTCAGAGGTAGATTATTTAAGCTTCAGCCTAGATGGCTCCACCAAGGAGATCAACGACCCGATTCGGGGAGAGGGAAGTTATGAAACGTGCACTCTAGGCATGAAAAATGCTGCCCAAAAAGGTTTTGCCATCAGCAGCATATTCACAGCAAGCAGAGCCAATATTCAAGACCTGCCCAATATGCCCAGGCTTCTCAAAAATCTCGGAGTGAGCAGATTCTTTATCCAGGTCATAGGAATCAGGGGCAACCCGGCTCACCAAAAGGACTCGGATCTGCAGCTGTCCTTTGAGGAATGGCAGTCTATAGTTCCTGAAACTGCAATGAAGGCTGCAGAGCTCGGAATGTACTGCACCTTCCCAAAGGTTTTTCTTGAAGAAAACGAGCCATTTGCCTGTGCAGGGCTGGTAGCGGAAAACTATTTCGTCTTTCCCAACGGGCGGGTCTATACGTGCCCCCTTTGCGAAGACTATCCTATTCATGCCCTTGAAATCAAAGAAAATAAACTTCTTAAACGACCACCTCTCACCGAATCTCAGCTTTTCCAGCTTAAAATCCCTGAAGGATGCGTAATGAACAGGCTCTTCCACCCGGGAAACATCGAATACGACCACAAAGGAAGAATTGTAAGAAAAATCGCCTGCTGCATGCTCAAAGAAGAACTTGTTTCAACTACCTGACACAAATAATCCGTTAGCCATTAGTATTGTACGGATATGTATCCAGTAAGAGCATGTAGCCTGCAAAACGGCTTCTGGTGAATCCTGCAAAAAATGCTCATCCCCAGACTACGATGACAAACAGTGAACGCTTCCCAGTCGGCTGACATTGACATTACCGGAAAACTAACTAAAATATCCTTATGAAAAATGAAAACGGATTCAAAAAATGGTTGCCCTTATGGGTGCTGCTATCGTGTCTCCTGTTTCTTACAGGATGCAAGGATGCAGCCACAAAGGGTAATTATGTTCATAAGTATTCCAAGGACGAGATAAGGCTGATGATGCGTTATCATGGTGCCCTTGTAGCACGTTATGACGGAAAACAGTGGTGGTGCCTACAGGGCAAGAGATGGATAAAAATAGACAGTGCCAGGGCAGCAGGTTACGCACGTCTACAACTCAAGAAAACATCCCGCAGGCTTTAATTCCTAGATATATTCTTCACCATCCCATATTCTCCGTATTTCTTAAAAACCTCGTAGTTAATTTAATTTATGGAATCAGGCACTCCGAAAAACAGTGCACACGTGCCTTCAAGATATCCGGGCTGGGTAACATGGACGGCATTTGGCATCGGTCTCACCGGTGCCATTTCACTCAGACTCATCCTCGTTGCCAAGGCATACCACCCAGATCTGGTTCGTCTGCTGTGGTACATAGGGGTTTGTGGCAACATGTTTTTCTTCATGTTCCGGACCTTTATTACCTTAAGGAGAAGAAACCTGATAACCGACCTGGACCTCCAGAACAAACTCGCCACGAAAAACAGGCTTACATCCGAAGACTACAAGGCCCTTCATTACCTGGTGACCAGTCTCTACACGTCCAAGGAGAGGTGGAACTACCTTGTAATTTTTCTTTTTTCCATTATGGCAATAGCCTGGGACTTATATATAGAGGGATTCTAAGAACATCTTCCCTGAGCTTGGCAACTTAGTGCCTTACTCAACCAGCACAAAGGCATGGAGCTATCATGGGCTATCAAAGAAGAGGCTCTAAAGGGCAATAAAAAACCCTCCTGAGGTTGATAACTCAGGAGGGTCTGAAGATTTAATTCCGGCGGTGACCTACTCTCCCACCCACTGACGGGGCAGTACCATCGGCGCTGAGGGGCTTAACTTCAGTGTTCGGTATGGGAACTGGTGTTTCCCCCTCGCTATAGCCACCGGAAACTCTTTTTTATATAAAAACTT
>QOAL01000010.1 GCA_003978135.1 Thermodesulfatator sp. | reverse complement strand
CATTGAGGAAACAGAAAAGGTGGTCTCGGTCATAGAAGAGCGTGTGCGTAAATGTGTACCCGCCCAGGATCTCGATTCCATAGCAACCCATATTGGTACGTCCTTTAATGACAAGATGGAGTTCGATGTTGGAGAAGACCTTTTTCAGATCTTTGTAAATCTTCGAAAACCTGCCCCCCAGAACTGGCTGGAGCATTTTGTATATCCAGTGGTAATGCTCGGAACCTACGAATTCGGGACCAGGACTCATACTGCCATGGAGCTTGCAAAAAGGATAGATGCCCGCCTGAAAGATATCAGGATCCAGCGTCTTACCGTCACAAAGCCAAAGGCAGGCATTGTAAGGGCAGATATTGAAATATCCTTTTCAGCGCCGGATCTACCCAAAGCAGAGGCATTGAAACGGATGGAAAGATCAGCCAAGCTTCTGGAGAAAAAGCTTTCGTCCATAGATGGAGTGGAAAACATTGCTGACAATTTCGATCCCGGCCGCCTGGAACTTGAACTTCATGTGAACAAGAAGGGTAGGGAGCTCGGCTTTACAGAAGCTGGCCTGGCGTCCGTGTTTATCCCCTATTATCTCAATATCAAGGATGCCCGTATCATGAAGGATGTCAACAGGGACGTGGTAGTCAGGACATACATAGCCGACAGGAAGGACCTTGAAAGATTCATGAAGATCAAGCTTCAGGTACCTGGTACCAACATGCCGGTTTATATCAGGGACATTTGCACCATCAAGGAGCGACACGGGCTTTCCAGGATATGGAAGGAAAACGGCATTCGGCAGGTGACAGTCACTGCCTCAATAGACAAGTCAGTGACCACCAGCAGGCAGGTAATGGCACAGCTGGCAAGTCTTTTTGACAGGATAAAGTCTTACCATGTGCGTATTGATATAAAAGGTGAAAAAAAGGTAGCAGACAGAACCCTGAGGGAGCTGATGCTGGCAGGGATAGTGGCGGTTCTTGGAATCCTGATTGTTTTGCTTCTCCAGTTCAACACAGTAGGCGACGCCCTGATAGTGCTTTCATCCATTCCGTTCGCCTTTACCGGGGTAATAGCAGGGCACATAATAATGGGAAAACACCTTGCAATCCCATCCCTTCTTGGCTTTGTTGGCCTTTCCGGAGTGGCAGTAAATGATGCCATAATTATGGTTGATTTTCTGAAAAGGCACATGGACAGGAATACAGACAAGGCACATTTTCTCAGGGCTGCGGCCATGAGGCTAAGGCCTATTATCCTGACATCTGTGACAACCATACTCAGCCTTGTACCCCTTATATTTTTTGCCACAGGTCAGGCTCTCATCTTGAGCCCCATGGCAATATCCTTTGGTTACGGTCTTCTTGCAGCCACCTTTGCAAATCTCCTTCTCGTACCCACTCTTTATTGCTTGGTCCACAGGGTCCGCTTCAACAAGTAAAAAATCCGGGTAGCTCCAGCACGGCCAAAAAGAGCAAAAATGAATTTTTTTACAAATTCTCTTGAGTAAATATTTAAGAGGCGTTATTTATTTCAGGGATATCTTTGTGATGGTTAACAGAAATCGGGTGGAGGAGGTGATAGGCCAGCACGGGAGAATAGGCGTTTTTTTCAGTTTTGGTTTTATTTTTTTAACCCTGTTATTTAAAAAAAAGGAGGAAATTATGAAGAAGTTCGTAAACACGGGTATTTGTATTTGTTTTTTTCTTTCCCTGGTCTTTTCAGGCATCTCAGCTCAAGCCAGCGGGCATAATACGGTAAAAAAGCCCAGCCCTGACGAGGTATTGAAGATGCTAAAGGAAGGCAACAAGAGATTTTACACGGGAAAATCAGTGCATCCCAACGCAGATCAGGCTCGCCTGAAACTGGCCGGTTCCGAGGATCAGGGTAAATATGCCTACGCAACTGTCATCACCTGTTCAGATTCACGTGTGCCCGTGGAGCTTATTTTTGATGCGGGTGTTATGGATATCTTCGTGATCAGAGTTGCTGGAAACGTGTGTGATACTGATGAAATAGGCTCGATAGAATATGGCCTGGGGCATGTTCATACGCCTGTAATGGTAGTTCTGGGGCACACCCAGTGCGGCGCAGTCACTGCAGTGACACATGCTTTAAACGGTCAGGGACACAAGCTCGAACGTAACATCGTCCCCCTTGTCAACAACATTATTCCTGCCGTAAAAAAGGCAAAGGAAGAACACAAGGACGTCCATGGTGATGCCATCATTCCATATGCCATTGAAGAAAATGTATGGTTGGGGATACACGACCTTTTTATGGAGAGCCCCGAGACCAGAAATCTGGTAAAGGACGGAAGTGTTAAGGTTGTCGGTGCCATCTATGACGTTGGTACAGGAAAGATCAAATGGCTTCCGGAAGAAAAGGTCATGGAAATTTTGAAGGAGGTGGAGGCATCCCCTGACAAGGCTACAAACGTGTATGCTGAGTAGGCTTAAGTGTTAATTGGCTGTATCCTTCTGTGTAAGCGGTCACAGGGCAGAGCATCTGTGGCGTTAGCGGGCACCTGAAGTACAGGGAGTGCGCACCCGCCGCCTTGCATCTGAAGCACCCACAGAAATCGCTTGCTCAGGGGAGCTGCTGCAAGATACCATGGTCAGTTATCCATTAAGGGATTACTTCTCT
>QOAL01000219.1 GCA_003978135.1 Thermodesulfatator sp. | reverse complement strand
ATAGGAATCGAGAATGTAAAAAAACATCTTGGATTTGATGATTAGCCAAGTATATGGCTTTCGATGAGAAAAATGAATACATGAGCACTGTCCAAATTTCGAAACCTTTCACCCAGGCTGTTTCATGACCATGAAACCCTCAGTGGATATTGGTGCGTGCCTGAAGGAAATCAATTCGGCTTGCCTGAATCCGCTTGACCTAATCCCTAGAAATGACCTTGCTGAAAAACTTATTGAACTGGTCATGTTCGGCCCCGGGGAAGGAATCCCTGCAGGTATCAATTCGCAACTCCGTAAGCTGGCAGACGTAATAAAAACAGCTGACACCTCAGAAGTAAGAGTGGTTGTTATCGGGGGTGGCACTGGTCTTTCGAACATTATAGGCGGAGACAGCCGGCTTTCATCATGGCCTGCCTCTCCATTCCAGGGTCTTAAGAAAATATTTCCCCATACCAGAGCTATTACATGCATCACCGATGACGGTGGCTCAACCGGAGAACTGCTAAAAGATCTGCCCCTGATAGCACTGGGCGACATCAGGCACGTGCTGCTATCATCAATTCAGGAGGACTTTCTGGCAAAGTACTACCGGATGGAGGGCAGAGAAGCATTCCAGGTAGTTGAAATCCTGCACGGTCTTTTTAATTACAGGTTTGGTGCCCTGCCTGTTTCAGCAGATCAGCTACTTAATAAAGCAGCGCCGGATTTTTCATTACTTCCTGAAGCCATGGCACGAGGTCTGCGGGAGCTAACATCAAGACTGTTCAGGAATGAAAAATTGATTCCTGTCCTTAGGAGAAAGCAGTGCTTGGGCAATCTTTTGCTGGTGTCTTCCATATATCGCCAAGACGATCCTGATGATGAAACAGTGATAGAAGGCATAAAACATGTTGCCTCGCTTATCGGCGCGCACCCCTGTGCTGTTCTTCCCTGTTCCACCACACCTGGCCACCTCCAGATACTCTATTCAAATGGCGTATTGGTGACTGGAGAACATAAATCTTCTGTGGCCAAACGAGGTTATCCTATTGAAAAGGTTCTAGTCCAATTTTCTGGGCCCCCTAATGTGCCAGAAGAAGTAATAAGCTCCATCGACCAAGCAGACATCCTGATTTTTGCTCCAGGAAGCCTTTATACCAGCATAATCCCGGTCCTGCATGTGCCTGGCATTGCAGATGCGGTCAGGAATAACCAAAAGGCCCTCAAAATCCTGGTGGCAAATCTTTGGGCACAGGAGGGAGAAACTGACATATCCAAAGATGACCCACAAAGGCGCTTTTATGTCTCTGACCTGATCGCTGCGTACAGCAGAAACATACCTGGAGGAATCAAGGATCTTTTTCAGCAAATATTGGTTCTGGCCCTGCGAGATATTCCAGGAAGCATCCTCCAGCAGTATGCAGTGGAAAACAAGATACCAATCTATCTGGATACCCACAGAGTGGTGGCTATGGGCCTTAAACCTGTTCAAGCTGGAATCTTTTCCCAAAAGGCACTAACGGAAAGACGGGTGCTCCAACACTGTCCAGCGGCCTTTGCAACCGCAGTTCAAACCTTGTGGACAGCGAAAAAATATCTGGCCCTTGACAGGGATGATCCCTTTATATTGCCTGCAGAAATCGATTGGAACCCGGCTTTGGAGGCAGGCACTCTGGCATGTGACAGGTTAAAAAGGATGAAAAAATGCCTGGCAGAAATGAATTTGCCCGATATCTTGGGGGAAAAGCTGATGGAGATATTCTGGTGTCATAAGGATATTCTTCCTGAACACCTCGATTTTATCAAAGACATCCGCTTGGTTGAACCTGGTTCATGGAAACGCAGCCAAGAATGGGATAAAATCTTGTCATTTTTTGATCCAGAAGAGTCTGCCATACAAATCAGAAAAGATATATCCGTCCAAGGAGACAACTTTGAAACCGCTTTTCTCGTGGCACTTGGGGAATCACTGCTTGGTAACTATGCTAAAACAAAAAAACTGGTCCCCTTGGAACAGAATGGTAGAAGCCTTGGCAAGATATTTACCATAGAACTCAGGCCCGAGCACGAACGCAAGTGTTTTTTCTCCAGCCAAGAGCTTTCAAGGTATCTGAAACTGGCCCGAATGAATCCGGTGGATGAGAATAAACTTGTTTATACCAGACTCGTTAACAGTAATGAAGGATTCACTCCGCCGGGTCTGTTGTTTGGCCTTACGTACGCCTGGTATCTTGATAATAGACTCACAGGCCATATAGAATACAAGATGTCCATCATGAAGGCTGCCATTTCCGACCTCATTCCTGAACAGGCAAAGGTATTGAGACGGAGAGCAGCCATGATAAACTTCTTCAGACAGTCGGTCTTTAGACTGAAGGATGGAAGTTTTGCAGAGGACTAAGGACAGATCCTGAACATATTTTCATATATGGCGGGCAAGCTTGCCATGCTTACGGCAATGAGAAGGCGGTGAAATATTCAAGCTCAAGGTCGAGGATTTATATTTTACCCAGGCTCTCATTACCATCGTCGATCGCAAAGGTGGTCAAATCGTCTCGTTGCCAATGAGTGGCCCAGTGAAAGAACTTCTGAGAGAACAGATAACCTGGGTTAGGAAAAGCTTCCCAGAGAAGTCCCTATGTCTTCCCCGGAAGAAACGGGAGGCAAAGGGTAGACTGTTCTG
>QOAL01000158.1 GCA_003978135.1 Thermodesulfatator sp. | reverse complement strand
TTTTGTCCTTGTTCCTGAACAGCACGTAGCCGTGTTGCATGCCAAACAGGAACAGGTCTCTTGTTATCTCAACATCCTTTTTGCAATATTCCATGATCTTTTTTATCCTGCCCTGTTTCCACCATTTCAGGGCCTGAAGCCCATCTGCGCTCTTCCTTTTCCCAAGGGTTGATGATGCCAGGCTGTCCAGTGAAAGCCTGTAACCCAGCCTGTCATGGACGTGTTCCAGAAGGTCAAGGGTCGGAAGAGATCTCAGGTCAATGGGGGCATAGGCAGAAAGCACCTTGTAATCAAACCTCTTTATGTTGAAGCCGATTACCAGGTCCATGCGTCCAAGCAGGCTGAAAAGCCCTGCAAGCTGGTGTTCAAGAAACGTAAGATAGCTTTTGCTAAGGGAATCATAGATAACCGCACAGCTTACTTTCATCTTGTGGGCCCTGTGCCAGCCGCCCACCTCCTGGGCTGAACGCTGGGTCTCTACGTCAAGTACACCAAACCTGTTTAAGGACAGGCAGGAAACAGGTTGCCTTTGTGGGCCCTGCCCGTGCCTCTTCCGGGAAACCCGTTTTGCTCCCGCCTCTTCCCGATCCCTGTCCGGGATAGTTTTATCTCTTGGTTTGTTTTCAGAGTTTACAGAAGGCCCTTTTATTTCCAACCTGGAAGGCTGGGTCCTTGGACCATTTCTTATGGCGTCCAGGACAAACAAAGCAGCACTTTTGTCAATGGGACGGTTTCCTGAGCCGCATTTGGGTGAGTGTACACACGAGGGACAGCCGTTTTCACACGGGCATCCCTGGATGGTCTGAAGAGTGGTTTCCAGCAGGTTTTCAGCCTTTTCAAAGGCCTTGGCAGTAAGTCCAACGCCTC
The DNA here is from genome assembly GCA_003978135.1 of Thermodesulfatator sp. GTDB lineage: Bacteria > Desulfobacterota > Dissulfuribacteria > Dissulfuribacterales > QOAL01 > QOAL01. The sequence goes on along the minus strand of QOAL01000158.1, from coordinate 1,831 downwards.
CTGGAATACCGTCGTAAACAAATACGGCAGGAGCCGAGGTCTGATAGTGAAATGTTGTGGATATGCCACCCAGGTCATTGCGGTCACAAAGCACCAGCAGTGGCATGATCCCGATGGCAGCATGTTCAATGGCGTGGATGCCGCCCATGAAGTGGAGGTACTGTTTTTCCGCAGCCTTTTTAACCTGTTCCGGAATGGTTATCCACAGGCCTTCTGTTTCAAATTTCTGGGCAGGAAGCTCCAGATCCACCCTGTTTATGAGTCTCTGGCCCCTGACATGCCGAACATCGTAGCCTGTAACCTGCTCGGATATGAGCAGTCTTCCCCAGAAAACACTTGAACCAAAAAGAGGTGCCCTTTTCTCCACTTCCAGGATATGGGTTTCCTTGCTTGCCCTGACCCTGGTAAAATAATCCACCCTGGCCGGCCTGACTGTTACCTTTCTGGCCTCAATATCCAGATCCTTGACCAGGAATGTGTTGCCCCTGTGGATATAAACTGCTCCGGGATGCGCCTCCTTGAAGACCCTGTATCCATCCAGGGTGCCTATGGTCATCCCGTCCTCGGTGAGAATCTGGAAACTCCTGCCAGCGCCCCTTAGCTCCACGTCCCGGTGGGGATATTTCCTAAGGCTTACAACTGAGGTGCCGTTGCCAGTGACATACAGGCTGCCTTGTTTTACAAGCTCTTCTATGAACGGCCCGGAAATTCGGTCCTGGTATATCCATTCCTCTCTTTTTATGGGCTCTTCCGTGGCAGCACACAAAAGGTGGCTTTTCATCACCCTTTTGTTGTACACGTTGACAACAGCGTTTTCAGAAGGACGTTCTATCAGTTCCCTGGGATGGTTCATAAAGTACTTGTCCAGGGCATCTTCTCCTGCAACCAGGATCACAGCAGATTCCCTGGAGCTTCTGCCCACACGGCCACCTCTTTGGCGAAGGGACATGAGGGTGCCAGGGTAACCCACCAGTATGCATATATCCAGAAGCCCTATGTCTATGCCAAGCTCCAGGGCACTGGTGGATATGACAGAAAGGAGTTCTCCTGACGAAAGGCTTGCTTCTATCAGTCGCCGTTCCTCAGGCAGGAAACCTGCCCGGTAGGCCGATATCTTATCGGAAAGTTGTCCTGCCCTCTGGATGGCCCACAGGCTGACAAGTTCCGTGAGTTTCCGCGACTGGGTATAACAAATGGTCCTGAGCCCCCGTTTAATGGCAGCCAGAAGCAGCTGGACTGCTGTCTGGGCAGCTCCTGCACCTTCAGGGTCCACAAGAAGAAGGTGTCTTTTGCCCTGGGGGGCTCCGCTCCTGGTGATGGCCTGAAATTTCAGGCCAGTGAGATTTTCAGCAAGTTCATCCGGGTTTCCTATTGTTGCGGAGCAAAGTACAAAGACCGGGTCTGCCCCGTACTTTTTGCAGATGCGCCTGAGCCGTCGAAAGACCCAGCCCATACTGCTCCCCATTATTCCCCTGTATGTATGCACCTCGTCTATTATCACGTATGACAGGTTTCTCCAGAACACGGCCCAGGAACCGTGATACGGCAGAAGAGAAAGATGCAGCATCTCCGGATTTGTAAATAGACAGTTCGGAGGATTTTTCCTGATCCTGGTACGCTCCCGCTGGCTGGTATCGCCGTCATAGATGACCGCGCCGGGCTTTAGAGCAGAGGAAAGAGCCCCTGACATGCGGTTGAATGCCTTGAGCTGATCCTGCGCCAGGGCCTTCAGGGGAAAGAGATAAAGCGCCCTGGACTCGGGCCTTTCAAGAAATTTTTCAATTACAGGTACATTGTAGATCAGGGTTTTGCCGCTGGCAGTGGGAGTGGC
>QOAL01000140.1 GCA_003978135.1 Thermodesulfatator sp. | reverse complement strand
CGCTTTTTCGCCTCCTTGCGCCTTGCCCTCGAACAAAATTGCCTATTTCTGGATGGACACTATCTGCGTCCTTATTTCTACATATTCACTATCTTTTCATAGGGCCAGGCAACTATTCCCCCATCCAGAAGCCTTATCTTTTCAGAATCAAAACCGGCCTCTTTCAACATCCTGGCGGCCTCATAACCCCGGAGGGAGATCTTGCACATACAGACGATTTCCTTGTCCTTCGGCAGCTCATCTGCAGCCTTTTTGCGCACCATTCCAAGGGGAATGTGGACCACGTTGTCATAAGGCAGCTTCATCTGTTCCAGTTCCTTGGGGGTTCGAACATCCAAAAGGACAAAATCCTCACCCCTGTCCAGCTTGGCCTTTACCTCGGCCGGGGCATAGGAGCTTATCAATCCATCCATTTTGTTCTGGATAACATTTGCCGCAACGATCAGGTTATCCATGGCAGGTGAGAATGGAGGCGCATAGGCCATATCTGTCTCGAATACGTCTTCCACTGTGCCCCTGCCCTTCAGGATGGCTGCTGCCGTATCAACTCTGCTGAGGACCTCGCCGGGGCCGAGTATCTGCACACCAAGCAATCTGCCGGTGTATTTTTCAGCTACCATCTTCATGTGAATGAGCTTGCTGCCCTTCATGTAGTGAGGCTTGTCGGGAGCAGGACACAGACTGGTTATGGTTTCAAGCCCCTGGGCCTTGGCGTCTCTTTCAGTAAGACCTGTGCGTGCCACATTAAAACCCATGATGTTGCACACTCCTGTTCCACACACGCCTGAAAAGGTTGTATTCCAGCCGGCCAGGTTGTTGCCTATTATACGTCCGTGTTTATTTGCAGTGGAACCCATGGGAGCATACATGTATGTGCCGGATACGATATTGAAGGAGGCTACGCAGTCTCCCCCTGCATAGATATCCGGATCGGAAGTCCGCATATAAGCGTCAGTTATGATGCCCATACGGCCAACTTCAAGGCCGGCATCCTGGGCAATCTGTGAATTTGGCCTGAAGCCTATTGCCAGAAGAACAAGGTCTGCATCTATCTCTGTCTTCTCAGTGACCACCTTTGACACTCTGCCCTGGCCATTATCCTTGAAACTTTCCACTCCATCACCGCAATGAAGCACGACCCCCTTGGAGCTTATGTGTTTCATAAGGGGAACGGCCATTTCCTCATCCAGAAGTGCCGGAAGTACGAAAGGCAATTTTTCCACTATGTGACATGTAAAACCGGCTTTCAAAAGGGGTTCAAGGCATTCCATCCCGATGAGTCCTGCCCCCACGATAACCGCATTCTTGCCAGGGGAGTTTTCCATGGCATTTTTTAATCTTGAACCATCCTCCATGGTCTTCAGGCAATAAATGCCTTCCAGGTCAATACCCGGAATTGGAGGTGTTACCGGACTGCTACCAGTGGCAATGACCAGTTTATCATAGGGAAGTTCTTCCTGGGTCCCGTCTTTTACGTTCCGGACAGCGACCTTCTTATTCTTCCTGTCTATGGCCACTGCCTCGGTATTCAGTTTTACGTCCACGCCTTTAACTGCCTTGAAGAAATTCACATCCCTGGGCACCCCCACAGGCGTGGTGGTGAGGTCTTTCAACTCCCCGACTTCTCCTTCGAGATAGAACGGGAGCCCGCATGCTCCATAGGAGATTTCTTCCCCCTTTTCCACTATGGTCACGTCAACTGAAGGATCCAGCCTTTTAACCCTGCAGGCAGCCTTTGGCCCGCAGGCAACACCGCCGATTACTAAAATCTTCTTCCCCATTTTTCAAAACCTCCTGCTTATTTTTTTGCTGTGCTGAAATAGGTTTTATCACAAGTGGGGCAAAAATAGAATGGTGTGAAGAAAAAATTTTAATCGTATGCTCAAAAAAAATATTGACATGGGCAAGGATACTACATAACTTGTTTTGCGAAATGCAAACGGAAGAAAGTAAGGAGGAGAAACAATTTCCCCTTCTTATCCAGTACGCTGCTCATCGTCCTGAAAAAATTTTCGGCATTCGAGCATGCGGCAAAATGAACAAGTCTACGTAAAAAATTCCTCAAATCCCAGGAGAAAAGATATGAAAATTGCAGTCAGTTCCAGTGGCAAAGACCTTAATTCACCGGTAGATCCACGGTTCGGCAGGGCCAGTTATTTTGTGATAGTAGATTCCAACTCACAACAGGTGACAGACATAATAGACAACAGGGCAGCACAGGAAGCGGCTCACGGTGCAGGCATCAATGCGGCAACCATGGTGGCAAGCTCTGGAGCAAAGGCAGTTCTTACTGGCAGGGTGGGCCCCAAGGCCTACGCCGTCCTTCAGGCCGGACAGGTAGAAATTGTCTCCGGCGCAGGTGGTACTGTGAAAGAGGCACTGGAGTCCTATCTTTCAGGTAAATTGAAGCAATCTTCAGGTCCTGACGGATTTGCCCACAGCGGCATGACCCTGTTTCAGGATTCTCCCCCATCTGATATCCGCCAGAGGGGCACTGCCACCGCAGGCGGAGGACAGGGTGGAAGAGGCGGAAGAGGAATGGGATGCGGAGGTGGCCGCGGAATGGGTGGTAGAGGCCGAGGCCGCGGCGGTTGCGGATGCAATTCATGAGAGCTTGTAATAACAGCTACTTATGAGCAAAAACCGTATCTTTAATTTAATGATGGCACCGGAAAGCATTTATGAAAATTGCAGTAGCAAGCGGTAAGGGCGGGA
>QOAL01000035.1 GCA_003978135.1 Thermodesulfatator sp. | reverse complement strand
TATTTCAAATGGCAATAATTCTGCCGCGGAAATTACCGGAAATGAGATTTTTTTTAACAGATTTCCCAGGTCGGGTAGCAAGGATATGGTGGCTCCGGGAATAGGTGTGAGGGAAAAGGCAAGACCAGTTATATACAACAATCTGCTTTATCGTAACGGGGCAGGCATCGGTGTGTTGAACATGGATTCCAATGCTGAGCCGCTGAAAATTTCCGGGAATAAAATTTTTGAAAACTACATGGGTGGTATAAATATAAGAGGTGGTGACGGTCCCACCATTGACAATCGGGTGAGCGTAGAATTCAATGAAATATTTCGCAATATGGCAGTTGGGATACGGTCTATAAAGTTGTCAGAAGTCGTTATACGGTTTAATGAAATCTATGAAAACAGAAAGGCTGGTATCAGTCTTTGGGATGTGAAAAAGGCAAAGGTCGAACACAATGAGATCCACGGTAATTTTACCTCAGGTATAAGACTTCTTGATGTCCCTGATGTTTATGTGCGGAAAAATCACATCTATGGCAATATCACCACAGGGATTGACTTCATTAATTGGAAATTGAATTGAGAACTTTTCATTCAGACCAATACAGACATGTTGCTATCTTCTTGAACAAGGCCGGTATTGCTAATGGAAATGGTCATGGGAAAATCTTTCTAAAACTTGTCTTTTTCATCGTTATAATAGCCTGGCCACAATACGTAATGGCTCGAATCATAAATGTTCCTCAGGACCATCCTTCAATCCAAGACGCCATACGAACAGCCAGTTCAGGTGATACTGTAGTTATTTCTCCAGGCGTTTATGAGCTTTTCTTCGAAAATATTGTGATAAATAAAGACAAGCTGACTTTGAGGGGTACACCAGGGAAGACTGTTCTTATAGGACGGGGTAACAGACCTGTAATCTCTGTGACAGATGGCAAAGGGCCTGTTATCGAGGGATTAATCATTAAAATGCAGCAAAACGATCTCAAGCCAATTATGGGTGGAGCCATCTATTGCGGTGTAAACTCCAGGCCTTTGATCAGACACAATTTGATTACTATGAACAGGGCTGTCTTTGGTGGCGGCATTTATTGTGACGTGGATTCTGAACCAAAAATCCTGGAAAACGTGTTTATGGATAACAGGGCAGAAGTATCAGGAGGTGCATTATTTTCCGATCACTCCAGGGCAGAGATTTCCAGAAATCGTTTTCAAGGTAATTCAGCAGGAAGTTCCGGCGGAGGTATTGCAGGTAACAGGGACTTTTCCAGGATACGCAACAATATTTTCTGGAGAAACAGGGCAGCTTTCGGCTCCGCCATATCCCTAGACAGGGCAGCGTCCGTGGTTGGAAATAATACAGTTGTTGAAAACCATGCCCTTTCAAGTGGCGCACTGGTCGTTGAGAAAGGTTCAGTCAGGCTTACAAATCTCATTTTATGGCACAATAAGCCAGACGGGCTGCTCATGAGATACACGGGGCCTGCTGCCAGACCTTTTTATTGCAATTTACAGGGCAGGACTTTCAAAGGTACAAATGGCAATATTTCCGAAGATCCCAGGTTTATGGATTATTTGTCTGGAAATTTTCACCTCGCCCCGGATTCCCCATGCATAGACAAGGGAAATCCAGATCCTTTTTATTTTGAGATCGACGGTTCTTACAGTGATATGGGGGCCTATGGAGGTCCCTTTCCCCTGAATGACGACAACCTACCCAATTACAGTGGAGTCCAATGAACTTAAAACAACTAATCTTTCTTTTTTCCTTTTTGTTTCTTATTCAAACAATCCAGGTACAAGCAGTTTATTCCGCAGTAAAAAAAGTCCCTGATCAATATCCAACTATTCAGAAAGCCATAGATGCGGCTTCACCTGGGGATAGAGTTCTTGTGGCAGCCGGGACCTACTTTGAACATATCAATCTGAAAAAAGGTGTTACGCTCCAGGGAGGATGGCAGAAAAATTTCTCCATGCAGGATGTAAAAAAATATGAAACCATAATAGACGGGGCAAAAGAGAAGGGGCCCGTGGTAATTGGTGCTGATAATGCCGTCATTTACGGTTTTACTATTATTCACGGTTCCTTGCTGGTGGAAGGTGATTCCAGTCTTGGTTCTGGTATTTACTGCAAGAACGTATCTCCCAAAATAATTAACAATATTATCCGGGATAATGAGCCTTCAGGGATCTATTGCAGTGGCAGCAAGGCGACTATAAAGGCCAACAGGATATACAATAATGCCCAGGCAGGTGTTTATGTCCAGAAGGATTCAAGGGTGACTGTAACTGGAAACGTAATTTACGGTAACAAGTATTCTGGAATAAGTACTGGCAAAAAGCCAATCTCTTTTATCGAAGCGATAAACAATACTATTTTTAAAAACGAACGCTCAGGCATAAATCTCAACGATGCAACTGGCAGAATTTACAATAACATAATCTATGACAACAAAAACGCCGGTATAAGGGCTCGGCATGCACCCCTGGTTGTGGCCAACAACACTGTAACTGGAAACGGTCAATCCGGTTTTACCATGGAGAATCCTGCCGCCGTGGCCAAGGTGATTAACAATATATTCTATATGAATCAGGAAGCTGGTATCAGAACCGCAGGGCAGGGCTACTCATCAAATCTGCTATTTGCCAATGGGGGCCTGGGAAAATGTAACCCGGATTTTCTATGGTGTGTCAGATTTCAATTCGGCGGTTATGAAGATGAAACAA
>QOAL01000163.1 GCA_003978135.1 Thermodesulfatator sp. | reverse complement strand
CAGATGCAGTGCCTATGATTGCTGACATACAGTTGGTTACCGGGTCTTGATACCAAAGAGTGAGACCTTCAATGCCTTGAGCGGGTGCTTTACAGTATCTATGACTGCTGAAGGCTCATAGCCACAATGCACCATGCAGTCATTGCAGCGCGGGTCATTGCCTCTCCCGTATTTTGTCCAGTCAGTGTCCTCTATAAGTTCCCGGTAGGTGGGAACGTATTCATCATCAAGCAGGTAGCACGGCCTTTGCCACCCAAATATGTTTCTGGTTGGGTTTCCCCAGGGTGTGCATCTGTAGTCCTGGTTTCCCGCAAGGAAATCCAGGTAAAGTATGCTGTGGTTGAACTGCCATTTTCTGTGTTTTGCCTTCTCCAGAATACCCCTGAAGAGCTGTACAGTGGTCTGCCTGTTTAGGAAGCTTTCCCTGTCCTCGGCATTTTCATAGTTGAACCCTGCTGAGATTGTCATTGCCTCCACATCCAGACCCGTTAGGAAATCCAGGAATTCTGCCGCCGATTCCGGAGTCTCTCCAAGGAAAAAGGTGGTGTTTGTTGTTACCCGGAAGCCCCTGGAGACCAGGAGCTTGATGGCTTTGACGGCCTTTTCAAATGTCCCTGGAGCACCTACCATCTCATCGTGTTTTTTTCCAAGGCCGTCCAGGTGTATGTTGAAGGTCAGGTAAGGGGAGGGCGTAAACTCATCCACCCTTTTTTCCACCAGTAGGGAATTGGTGCACAGGTAAATGAATTTTTTTCTCCTGACCAGTTCCTTGACTATCAAATGGATGTCAGGATGCATGAGGGGTTCGCCACCGGGAATAGATACCACGGGTGCGCCGCATTCTTCTACTGCACTGATACATTCGTCTACTGAAAGGCGTTTTTTTAATATTTCAGGAGGATGTGCGGTTTTGCCGCACCCCTTGCAGTTCAGATTGCACATAAAGAGTGGTTCAAGCATTAAGACCAGAGGGAATTTTTTATTTCCTGAAAATATCTTGCTGGTTACGTATTTTCCTAAGGTTACTTTTTGTATAAAGGGGATTGACACTTTTAACTCCTCTGTTTTTGAAGGATGTCAGCTTCCGGGGTTAACGGAAACAGGTTCTGAAACGACTGGTTCGGGATAGTAACGGGGATCAAGAAACCTTCTTATGGCAGCTTCAAGATGATCCAGGGGAACGAGTGTATCCAGGCATGGTCCGTGGGGTCTCAGGTTCAGTATTCCATAGACAGGCAGAGGATAGGTGTCTTGAATGCCGCTTGCAAGGTCGCGCTGACATGCTACTGCAAGAATAATCCTGGGTTTTCTCTCTACCACTATCCTTCTTGCGATAGTGCCTCCTGTGGCCACTGCAAGGTGTATATTGTACTTGTCACTAAGCTCCAGCAGACCGGCAATGGAGCATTTGCCGCATCTTTTGCAGTTTCGAACGTTATATGTCAGCCGAAGCTTGCACCTGCTGTTTTGGAGACAGTGGGGCATGAGCATGAGTATCTGTTCAGGCGGGTAAACGCCGGCTTCCGATAGCACCAAGTCATTGTTAACCCGGATGAATGAGGATCGGATCTTGTTCTTGGAAATGCCGAAGAATTTGCCGATAAGGGTCATTATGGGCAGGAAAAGCCTGACGGTTATTCCCCTCATTTTATTGAAGAAGGGCAGGTTCTTTCCTGTGGCGGACTTTATCAGGAGCCCTAGGCTTGCCCACAGGACCACCAGCAGGCCGGTGCCCACAAGAGCTGCGGCTATCCACTTGGCCCATGGATGAATGGCATTGAAGCCAAAGTAGGGAATGATCCAGAGGGACAGGAGAAAGATGCACAGGAAAAGGCTTGTAATGGCGACAAGTGACAGGAAAAGCCCCTTTCCTGCCCCTTCTTCAACTACGTAACTACTTTTGATTTTATTTTCTCTTTGAGACATGAAAAAACCGGTTCAGCCGGGATTGCCTTGCATGAAATCAAGTCCTGCCCAAGGTGCCTTAGAGTTCGGGGAAATCAGGCTGCTTGAATTTCATGGCTTCTTCTGTTCCCTCCATGGTGGTTACTCTTATTGAGAAATGTCTGCCAAGCCGTTCTATGACGTTTTGTACCAGAATCTCCGGGGCTGAGGCCCCTGCGGTGATGCCCACCTTTTTCTTTCCCTCTATCCATTTCAGGTCTATGGCATCGGCATTGTCCACCAGATAGGCCGGAAGACCCTTTGCGGCTCCTGTCTCCCGCAGCCTGTTGGAATTCGAGCTGTTGGGGGAGCCCACAACCAGAAGTATATCTATAAGTTCAGAGATCTTTCTCACTGCATCCTGACGGCTTTGCGTGGCATAACATATGTCCTTCAATGCGGGGCCCTTGATTCCCGGGAATTTTTTCTCCAGGGCAGATATGAGATGTCTGGTGTCATCGGTACTCAGGGTTGTCTGGGTTACATAGGCAAGTCGATGGGTGCTGCTGGGTTTCAGTTTGGATATGTCATCAAGGGTGGATACCACGTGAACTTCACCTACGACCCTTCCAAGGGTGCCTTCAACCTCGGGATGGCCGTGGTGTCCGATAATTATTATCACATGGCCTTTCTGGGCATAGCGCTGAGCCTGGTGGTGAACCTTTTTTACCAGGGGACAGGTGGCATCAATTGTTTTGAGCCCCATTTCGGCTGCCTTTTCCTCAACAGCCGTGGACACGCCATGTGCACTGAAGATGGTTATTGAACCCGGGGGGATTTCTGTTATCTCTTCAGGTATGTCTATGCCTTGTAT
>QOAL01000203.1 GCA_003978135.1 Thermodesulfatator sp. | reverse complement strand
ACTGTTCCTGCAGGTCCGTTTTCAGCTCCTCCTCCTTCATAAACCGGCACGTAGTCCATGCCCATATCGTCTTTTTTAGGTACAGGGGAGGTAACAGACGGGTTCATGGGATTTCTGTAAAAGAGTATTTTTTTGCCGCTCTTCTCCTTTTTTGCTGCCTTTTGAGAGTTATTTGGACCAGGTAAAATCTTTTTGCCTGCAAGGTAGAATCCTGCCCCGATGCCAATACCAAGACAGACAAGTGACAGGAGGACGATCTTGAGGATTTTCATTCAGCAGGCCCTCCTTTTTCATGGCCGTGAGTAAACATATTCATGCTTCAGATGTCCTCGTAAGTGCCTGATGCCGCGCGGATGCGCGCAAGGGCCTTCATCGCATTTGTCACAGAGCGCCAATACCGCCTTTCGTATTTAAGAAGGGCGAGCCTGGCCCTTATAACATTCAGGAAGTCAACCTTGCCTACCTGGTAAGCAGCCAGCATTGAGGCCAGGGTCTGCCTGGCCTGGGGAATTACGGCATCCCTGTAAAGGGCTGACTGGCGATAGTTGCTCTTGTAAATGGCTGCTGCACCGGATATCTGTTGCCACATCTGTTCAACAGCGCTCTGGTAAAGACGTCTTTTTTCAGCCAGCTCCATGTCTTTTTGGCTAATCCTGCGTGACTGCTTGCTGCCGGCCCAGATTGGAATGTTCACTGCTACCATGAAAGATGCAAAGTCAGGTCTTTCCATACCCTGGGGAGCATCCTGCCGGAAGCCGTAGGCTGCTCCCAGGGTAAAATCGGGCATATAACCCTTGCGGGCAAGTTCCAGCCTGGCCTGGGCTGCCTCTACCTGCTTCTCTTTTTCCATGAGCAGGGGCCGTTTCGCCTTGGCCCTTTTTACCAGCCTGGATACATCTGGAGGGGCCGGAAGGCTGACTTTACATGAAAGGTCTATATCAGGAATTGAATGGTCAGCCATGCCCATCAGCCTGGCCAACCTGGAACTTGTCTCTTCTGACCGGCCCCTGAGTTCAGCCTGGAGATTGAACAGATTGGTCAGTTCCACCTGAGCCAGAAGCACGTCAGGTTGAAGGCCCTTTCCCACCTCATACCTGCTCCTGGCCACCTCCACCATTTCCTGGAGGTATTTCTGGTTCGTTTCCACGATGGAAATGGCTTTTGCCAGGTAAAATAACTCCCACCACTCCTGTGCCACGCGTGAGGCAATAGTCTGCTTCAGCTCTTCTATCCTGTACCTGAGCCCGTCCCGTTCCTTAATAGCTGCAGTTTCTTTCAGGGAGAGCTTTCCTGGAAACGGAACCTTCTGGGTCAGCTTGACCTGCATCTGGGTCATGGCCTCCTGGTCCAGGGAAAAGGTGTCAACAGGCAGGTTCAGGGCGTTGAAGCTTAATATGGGATCAGGCAGGCTCGCTTCCTGGGAAGGTATGTTCTTGAATGCATCGAAGCGTGCATTCAGGGCTGAAAGATCGGGATTCCCCTTGATGGCTGTGGAAACAGCTTCTTTAAGTCCGAGTTTTTCAGCCGCCTGGCTGGCAGGTACGAAAGACAGGCACAGAAGTGCAAGGACAGCAATGTTTATGGCCAGATGATAGCATATTTCAGAAGTTGCCTTCTTCACATGTGTCGGGAGCCGGAAAGCGTGCTTGCCGGTTTCTCCCTTAGCCATTATCAGGCTTTGACGATTCATTTGGAGATACATTTTTCAAGGGACCTGGTAAGCTCCAGGATCCTGGAGATGGATTTGTCCGCATCGTGAATGTGGTATAGATAGTTATGGCTTTTCATGTGGGTGATGATTTCCTCGTTTTTTTCTGCCTGTTTCTCTATCTTGTCAAGGATATCGCCGATGCTGGCAGAACAATCGGACCTTCTGAGCTGCCTTATGCCTGATGTTATCACCATGGTGGAGTTGAGAATGAAATGGGACAGTATTGAAAGCAGTTTTTCCATTGCCTCCACACCAGCCTCTTTCTTTTCCATTTCTGCCTTGAGCGCTGAAAATTTTTGCTTTTTCTCGTAGAGAAGACCCAGCAAAAAACCGATCAGGGAGCAGAAGAATGAAAAGGATAATGCCATTGGAAGCATTTCATACGAAAAGGTGTCCCGGAAGGTTTTTGCAAGATCGAGGTTGAATCCCTGTCCCATAGGAGCAGTTGGATTGGTAAGGAAATAAACGAGCATTACGTAGGGATGCGCGATTATGATCCCGAAGATGCATCCGGCAAGGGCTGAAATGGATTTGATATGTTTATTTTGCATGATAAATTTTATTAATGACAAGTTTAGCACAACGTGTCACCGTGAAAAAGCATAAAGTCCGCTGGATCTCGTGGCCGGAAACTTTTTTATGGCCGGTCACCTTCGTCATGCCCTTCCAGGTGCATCTTCAAATGACGATACGCCGGCCCTGAGGTTAAGTTAAATGCAGATAGAGAGGAAATCAGAATGGTAGAAATAATATTTATATGGATCGTTACAGCACTGGGGCTTTGGATTACAGCAAAAACAGTAAAAGGCATAGAGGTCAAAAGCACGGGAGGGCTCTTCCTTGCAGCACTTGTTCTGGGGCTGGTAAACAGTTTCATAAGGCCGGTGCTGCTCTTTTTCACCATGCCCAATGCTGACCTTCGGACTCTTTGCCCTGGTCATAAACGCACTTATGATCCTGCTAACTGCTGCCATAGTGCCCGACTTTGAGGTCAAGGGCTTTGGCCCTGCTCTGGTGGGAGCATTGATAATGGCCGTTTTGTCCGTGATCGGTCTTTTCATATTTGGGGCCCTGTTTGCTGCTAACATGCAGTGGATGTTCTGGCACGGAAATACAGCCGGATGCAGGGTGGCCATCTGAAGCAGTTAACAGCACGGCAAATTTTAAAAATGACAACTTCAACAAACTGTGTCACTATGGAGAAACATTAAATCCGCTGAATCTGCCAATACTTTCACCAGCGTGCCCCTTGTCTCCACCTGTTAAGCCAAAGGAAATCAAGCCCATGAACCTTAGATGCCAATCTGTTAAGCATGAAGTAAGAATATGTTCGATAGACTTGTACTGCTAATGAAGTCTGTTTCTTCATCTTTCTGAATATCCAGGATTAAGCCCTCAAATGATTGATTTTTGCGCCAGAACCGACATCGGCCTCAAGAGAAAAAAGAATGATGACTGTTTTTTAACAATAGTGGACCCGTCTTCAGGCCTTGATACATCAAGCATGGGCAGCATGTTTGCAGTAGCTGACGGTATGGGCGGACACCCGGCAGGCGACGTTGCAAGCCGCATCGCCTGTGAAGGAATTCGTGACCATTACTACGACGTTTCGAAGTTGAAGGGCTATCTCTATGGAAGTTCATCTCTGGTTTCGTGCAAACCCCTGCTCAACCATCTCATCAGGGCCTTCAAGGAAGCCAACAGCAAGGTATGTTTTTTCGAGTGCAACAACAAGCAGTGTGAAGGGCTTGGAACCACGCTTTCTGTACTGGTACTCAGGGGAGACCGGGCTATTATAGGCCACGTGGGAGACAGCAGGATCTACCGCTGGCGGGGGGGGCAACTGAAACTCCTCACCAGGGATCATACCTTTGTCCAGGACCTGCTGGATTACGGGGACATCACAGAGGAAGAGGCCAGGGTAAATCCCTTGCGCCACGTGCTCATGCAGTCTGTAGGCCAGGGTTTCGAAGAAGTCTATTCCACGTGTGAAAAGCTCGAGCCTGGCGATATGTTCCTTTTATGTTCGGACGGCCTTCATGACATGATTACCGAGGATGAGATAGCAGATGTCCTCAGGAGCAATATTTCGGTGCACAGCATGTGCGATATACTCATTGAGCGGGCGCTGAGCGCAGGCGGGAAAGACAATGTTACAGTAATAGTAGTGAAATACGAATCCGGATAATGCACTTCAGTTGCCTAAAAAAGAATTTTACCTGAATAGTCATGCGGTTAATCAAAATCTATCCAGGTATTTCGTCCAAATAAAAAGCTATTCGTTCCTTATAATCCGGGCGGAATCACAGGTCTCTAAATGGGGAATAATATGCCTGATAAAGAACAAAGTCATAGCTTGCCTCTTGGCACAGTCCTGAATGGGAAATGGGTGATACTTGAATTTATCGCCAAGGGCGGAATGGGAGAAATCTACAGGGCCCATCAGCTCAATCTCAAGAGGGATGTTGCAATAAAGATCATATCCAAGGAATGGCTGGATGACATAGCCGAGGACCCGGAGGAAAAGGAAAACGCCCTTAAGCGTTTCAGGCAGGAAGTCCACGCCATGGCCCAGATACGCCATCCCAACGTGATCCAGATCTATGATTTTGACACAGCGAAGATAACCGAGGGTTCGGAAACCCTGGAACTCGAATACATTGCCCTGGAATATATCCCTGGCCGGACCCTCAGGGATACCATGCGGGAAGAGGGATTTTACCCGGAAAAAGGGGAAACAGCCAACTGGATCAGGAAATATTTCCTGCCTGTACTCGATGGGGTGGAAGCTATACACAGGGCAGGTATATTCCACCGGGATCTCAAGCCGGAGAACGTGCTGTTAGACGGAAATATCCCCAAAATAGCGGATTTTGGCCTTGCCCGGTCCTCCAAGTTGAGTTCCATGACCTGTTCAATGGAAATCAAGGGTACGCCCCCGTATATGGCCCCGGAACAGTTCGTGGATTTCAAGGGAGCTGACCAGCGCACAGATATTTACGCCCTGGGAAAGATGCTTTACGAGGCTGTTGACGGGAAAATGCCTGAAAATGCAGTTCCCTTTACCAGGGCCAGGCTGAAGGAGGCAGAAACCCCGTTTTTCAAAAAGCTTGATGAAATAATCCAGGCTGCCACTGATGAAAAGCCAGATAACAGGTTTCAGTCCGTAGGGGAACTGAAGGTAGTGCTGGAAGATGCCCTCACCCTGGCCAGTGACAGGGATGACTCTGGCA
>QOAL01000001.1 GCA_003978135.1 Thermodesulfatator sp. | reverse complement strand
CCTGATATAATTCTCGTTGGCGAAATGAGGGACCTGGAGACCATATCCCTTGCCATAGAAGCAGCCATGACAGGCCACCTGGTAATGGGCACACTTCACACCATCAGCGCTGCAAAGACCGTGGACAGGGTTATCGAGATCTTTCCGACCCATCAGCAGCCGCAGGTACGGGCAACACTGGCCGATGCCCTGCGAGCAGTCATTTCCCAGACCATGTTCAAAAGGGTAGATGTGCCGGGCAGATGCGTAGCCTTTGAAATCCTGATAGCTACCCCTGCTGTGAGAAATCTCATCAGGGAGGGGAAAACGTACCAGATACCTTCTTCCATGCAGACAGGGAAAAAATACGGCATGCAGACCCTTGATGACGCCATAATGGAACTCCTGCAAAAGGGCTGGATAGACCCGGACGAAGCCTATGCCAAGTGCGTGGACAAGGCCAAATTCAAGCCATACGCCAGGAGTGCTCCTGCAGACTTTACCGAGGTGGGTTAATCATGAGAACGGCTGAACTCAACCAGATACTGGAAGAAATGCTGGAGGCTCATCCCCGTATTTCAGATATCAATTTCACAGTGGGAAGGCCTTGCCAGGTGGCAGCTGATGGAAAGCTACATGTCTCTCCTCCTTTCATTGACACAAAGAACCTGGTGCCGTTTCAGACTGAAGAGCTTGCCCTGAGCCTTATCGATGATAACAGGAGGCTCCTGGCAGATCTGTTCCAGCACGGTTCCTGTGACTTTTCCTATAAACTGGACAATGGCCCCCGGTTTCGAGTCAATGTCTTTTCACAGAAGGGCACATACTCCATAGTAATGAGGAAACTGGAGAGCAAGGTGCCCACTATAGATGAACTTTCCCTGCCGGACTGTTTCAGAAAGATGGCCAGGGAAAAAAACGGGATCATCCTTTTCACAGGCGCCACGGGCACAGGTAAGACCACCTCTCTTGCAGCAATTCTGGATGAGATCAACAGGAGAGAAGAGCTGCACGTAATTACCCTGGAGGACCCGGTGGAATACGTCCACACACCGGCCAAGGCCACCTTTAACCAGCGGGAGCTTGGCCAGGACTTTGACTCCTTTGCAAATGGTCTGAGGGCTGCCTTGCGCCAGGCACCTCACGTTATACTGGTGGGGGAAATCAGGGACAGGGAGACAGTGGAAATCGCTTTAAATGCAGCAGAAACCGGGCATCTCGTGTTCAGCACTGTTCATACTGTCAGCGCCGGGCATACCATAAACAGGATACTGGGCATGTTTTCCACTGAAGAAGAACGCCAGGTGCGTTTCCGACTGGCAGATTCACTGAGATGGGTGGTGGGCCAGAGACTTCTGCCCAGGAAGGAGGGAGGCAGGATAGCCGTATTTGAAATAATGCAAAATAATGTGCGGGTTAAAGACAGTATCATAAATGGTGAACGGGAAGGAAAGACCTTTTACCAGATCATTGAGGACGGCCATGCCTATGACATGCACACCTATGACCAACACATAGTGGATATCTTCGCCAAGGGCATCATTGATGAAGAAACCGCCCTTGCCTATGCCAGCAACAGGGCCAAACTGCGCCAGGGAATAGACAGGATAAAGGCCAGCCGAGGAGAAGCCACCACAGACATAGAAAACCTGGAAATTGAAGAGGAATATGCTGTTCGCAGATTTTGATTACAGCCGCCAAAGGTAGAACCCATGGAAATCGTATGCAAAAATTGCAATAAACGCTATAAGATCGACGAATCCAAGTTGCCCAAGAAGGACAAGGTCTTTATAAAATGCGCAGGCTGCCTGCAAAAAATAGCCATTGAACCCGTTTCAAGAAGAGAAGAAACACAGAGAAAAACCAAAATCGCCAGCCCGTCCGGTACGCCGGAATTCTTTGAACCAGGCACCAAGGCAGCACTGATCTATTGTGACGACGTACAGGCACGCCTTGAAATGGAAAAGAATATAAACAGCATGGGCTTCAAGGTACGGACCATCAACAACAGGGATGAGGCACGCCACTATTTTCGCTATAACATATTTGACGCGGTCCTGGTCTATCAGAAAGGCCCTGATCCCGAGCAGAACCTCCTGGAGGTACTGGATTATTTCAATCAAATGCCCCCGGAAATCCGGAGAAAGGTGGTAGTAATCTATATCCACCTGGCAGGCGACAGATACAATTTCATGGAGGCCTTTTCCAGAGGGGTTGATATAACCCTTAATCCCATGAATCTTTCCGATCTGAGTGAACTGCTTCAAACACTGATAAACGAAAAAAAGACCCGCTACAGGGTATTTTCTGAATGCCTGAAAAAAGTGGAAGAGTCAATATTTTGACTCTTCGATTTTTTTCTGCCAGGGACAACCGCATTTGTTCATACCCAACAATGCAGCAGATGGAGTACCCTGCAGGCAGCTGACGATTCCCCTGGAAGCATGGCCAAGCTTGTCCCCTTCGCTTTCCCAAATCAGGGATATAGTTTCTAGGCCTCATTCATGCTTGCGAATTAACGGATTCGGACAGAGACAAGCAGTTTCTTTCAAGATTTCACCAAGGGGAAGCCAGCTTTAGCCGCACTAAAGTTTGTAGGATTATCCAGATATGTGTCTAGAAAAAGTAGGTAACCCGCACAGCGGCTGTTGGTGAATCTTGAAAGAAACTGCTCGTTACGGGCCTACGGGCGCAAACCGGGAATCTCTCATGGCTTGGCAGTTGCCTTTTCAGCAGACATTGAGTTTAATGTGCCAAAATTTCATGACAAGCCCTGCCGGCGCTGCACAAAATGCATGT
>QOAL01000112.1 GCA_003978135.1 Thermodesulfatator sp. | reverse complement strand
CCCCAGCCTGACCCTTGAGACTGCCGGTGGTGAAGTCAATATCCTTGACCACTATCTCGTTTTTGATGGAAATTTCCCGGGTATTATCAGGATGTGCCGGTCCCTCGAACTGGCAAACTATTATACCGGATTTTTTACAGAAATAATCCTGATAGTGCTCTTTTCTTTCTTCATCATAACCGTTTTCAATCCTGAAGCCCTCGCCAGGCTTTATGGGAAATGGCACCCCTGCCTTTGGAGCAATGGATAGACCGTAGGCATCTGTTCCTTCTGAACCAGGCGTTGGCTGATAAATGCGAAAAATACAGTCATCTTCACTTGCCTGGGGGAAACGGTTTATCTCTGTAAAATCAATGCTTCCGTCAGGCAAATATTTTCCCGGATGGACGTGAAAGTCGAAAAACACCTGGATGGTGCCGTCATTTCCGTCAACAGGCTCCCTCCCCCTGACGGTCAGCGTGCAAATTTCAGGAAAGGTGTTGATTTCAACATTTCTGGGCTGCAGATGTTTTTCCCTGGCCGGGGCTATGAATTCGAAATTGTCAAATTCTCTGGCAAGGATGCTCTTGGTGATATTTTCCGGCAGTTTTCCAATGGCAAAATCACGTAACACTCCCTGGAGACCGGCGATAAAATTCTCCGGGGCAATCCTGTTAACAGGGGGCAAATCCATGGTGACGCTTAAGATATCAGAGCCGTACTTGAGATTTTCCCTGGATTCAAGTATCCACTGAGTGATCTTTTCCGGAGGGGATGTTTCATCCAGTTCTCCGGAGAATCCTTCATCCTCTTCCAGGTCGTCTTCTAAGTCTTCTACGTCATCTATGCTGGTGTAGGAATCCAGGTCGTCCAGCAGCATGTTTTCCAGTTTTTCCTGCGCCATTTATCAGCTCCGCTCATCTGCAGGCTCCGCATCTTCTGCATTTCTGTGTGTTGCAGAAAGAGGTTTCCCTTTGCATTTCGGACTTTTTCCATTGGGATAATAAAAAAGCCCTTTTGACCCTGTGATTAATGATCTCCCATGGAAAATCCTGGTCTTCAGGCCTTATCCTAAGGTATTTTTCGGCCTTTAGGGCAATTTCCTTGACCATTTTTCCTGTACCAGCGCCTCTCAGCCTGGCAGTGATCAGATTGTAAGCAAGATCCCTGTCTCCCCTGCTGATCACCGCCTGGATAAATGCCTTGTCAGGCGAATCAAGTTTCAGTTTCATGTTGGGCACAGATCTCAGGCCCTTTTCAAGGATGGCACGCCGTCTGTACAGGACGTGGGGTTCAATGAAGCTGGCCCATTGGAAGGGAGTCCAGGCCTTGGGCACAAAGGTTGAGACAGATACTGTCAGCAGGCCCATATTTCCCCTTTGCCTTCCAGCCTGCCTGAGAAGTTTGAGAATTTTTCGGCTCAATACAACTATCTCCTCCACGTCACTGTCCTCCTCAAATGGCAGGCCAAGCATGAAATAGAGCTTGAGATGCCTGATACCAGAAGAAAGGAGATGGTCACAGCAAGCCATTATCTGGCCCTGAGAAAGATTCTTGTTGATTACTTTCCTCAGTTTTTCTGAACCGGCCTCAATGGCAATGGTAGCGGTTTTAGAGCCAGAGGCTGCCAGAAGTCTTGCAAATTCAGGAGTTACTGCATCTGCCCTCAAGGACGAAAAACCAAGTGAGGTACCCCTTTGGATAAGTGTGGAGATCAGATCATCAAGGCCTGCTTTCTCCATGAACTCCAGCCCTACAAGACCTATCTTCTGTACTCCATCTGCAAAATCCAGGGTATGGAGTACGTTTCCTATGGGCCAGGGCCTTGGCGGCCTGTAGACAAATCCTGCTGCACAGAACCGGCATCCCCTGCCGCATCCCCTGCTGACTTCCAGGAGAAAGGTGTTGGCAAAGGCTGCTTTTTCCGAAAGGACCACGCTGTGAGGCAGAATATCCGGGACATCTTCAAGAATAGCGGGTTTTATTCTCCTGTGCCTTTTTTCTGAGCTGGCATCAAAGAAAAGGGGGACATAAACTCCAGGACACTGGGACTGGATACGCTCCAGTATCTTTTCCCTTGGCTGTCCGTAAAGGGGTTCATCCTCTAAAAACTCGGCCAAGCGGGGACCTATGGCCTCGAAATCCCCCAGGAGAAAACCATCCATGACAGGCGCTATGGGTTCGGGATTGATCTGACAGGCAATCCCCCCTGCAAGGACCAGGGGGCAGGCGTCATCCCGATCAATGCTGTAAAGAGGAACCTTCCCAAGCTCCAGTATCAATGGAACATTCAGATAGCTGTATTCAAAGCTTATGGAAAAGAGTATCAGGTCAAATTCCCTGAGACCTCGGCCTGCCTCCAGAGAACGAAGCTCTATTTCCGGATATCTCATTTGAGGCAGGAAAAATCTCTCTGCCAGAATATGATCATGGCTGTTCAAGAGCTCATAGACCCTCTGAAAGCCAAGATTAGACATGCCCAGAGCGTAACTGTCAGGAAAAACAAGGGCTATTTTGACACGGCTGTTCCAGCGTTTTTTTATTGCGCCGGTTTCCCGGAATGCCTTTTTGGAAATTCGCCTTTTCAAAGGGTAACTGAGAAATGGAAAGGATGGTAAAAAAACAGGGCCGGCAGGGAAAACTCCTGCGGGAGCATTCCCTGTTTGCCCAGTTCACTGCGAGTTGACTGCTTCGGATAGGGACGAGCTATTTCTTTCAAGATTTCACCAAGGGGAAGCCGGGTTTGGCCGCAGTCAAGTCTGTAGAATCGTCCAATTCTCTACCCAGGAACAGTAGCCAGCCTGCACAGCGGCTGTT
>QOAL01000114.1 GCA_003978135.1 Thermodesulfatator sp. | reverse complement strand
CGAGAAGGCCATTGAAGCCGGAAGAGGTTGAGCATTTCAAGAAACTTATCCTTGATTACAGGGAAAGGTTTTGGAACGAGATCAAAAACGACCTGGCAGAAAAGGTGGGCGAGGAATATCAGGAACTTATCAATACCGTCAAGGACGAAGAGGAACTGGCCCAGATTGGTCTCCAGGAAGAGATTGTCCTTGGGGTGATAGATGCCAGAAAAAAGGAACTGGAAGCCATAGCCCAGGCACTATGGAGGATTGAGCAAGGTGAATATGGCAAATGCATCGAATGTGGACAATGGATCTGTATTGAGCGCCTGGAAGTAAGGCCATGGGCCTCCTACTGCATTGAGTGCAAGGAAAAAATGGAAAGGGTGGAAAAGGCTTGATCTGAAGTGGGGGCATTCCATGTTTGTCCTCATGGCCTGGGGAGAGGCATTTCCTCCAAGATTTCACCAAGGGGAAGCCAGTTTTGAGCGCACCGAAGTTTGTAAGATTGTCCTGGTATGTATTCAGAAAGACTATGTAGCCCGCACAGCGGCTGTTGGTAAATCTTGGAGGAAATACCCGCCCCTGTTCGGAGCAGTGAGCTCGTAAAGAAAGATAAACGGACGGGGCAAACTTGATAATGCTCTCCCTGAATGGGGCATTCCAGAAGTTTTATCTTTTATCCTGTCCGCGGTATGTCTTTTATCACACTGGAAATGACATCCTTCACAGGGATTTCCTCCATACAGTGAACATCGTTGCACTTGCGGTAGGCTACCCCGCATGGGCTGCACCTGGCAGGGCTCGTCAATATCTCCGTGTTGGAAAGGGGAGGGCGCCATAGTTTGGCATCTGTCGGGCCGAACAGAATAGTGGATTCAGCGCCGCACCAGGCTGCAAGATGGGAGATTCCCGAGTCATTTCCAAGGTAGTTTTGCGAACTTCCCAGGGTATCTGCTACCATCCATAGGTCCTGGCCTTCCATGTAAAGGGCTGCTCCATCCTGAGTCTGGACAAACTGCATTATGTTTTCCCTTAGATATTCCTCAGCAGGACCCAAGATGAAGAGAATTTTTTTTGCATGTCCGTTAGATATAAGTTCTCTTGCAGTTTGCAAAAAATTCCCTATGGGCCAGCATTTTTTTTTGCTTCCGCTGCCAGGATGAATAACAACATCAAAAAGTTTCCTTTGTTCCCGGGGACGGCTGAACGACATGGGATAGAGAAAGTCTTGCATTTCCTCATCATCCATTCCCAGGAGTCTTTTGACCTGGCTGAACTGGAACTTGGCACAATTTGTCATATTTGGGCCTTCATCAACGGTAAAGACCACCTGTGCTGACCATTTTTTACTGGGTCTCAGATAGATATCCGGTACAAGTCCGCGTCTTCTGCTGAACCACCAGATATCATCGAAATATTGCAGCAGAGGCGGTATGGAGCCTGTATAGAGTTCGCTGAATGCCCGTGCAGTACAAGGAATTACCGAAGAGACTTCACCTGCACGTTTCAGAAAGAGTCCCTGAGTCGGATTTGATGCCAAGGTGAATTCACCCTTGGCCTTTCTTAGCAGCCTGAGGGCGGGTATGGACAGAAGCAGGTCCCCTATGGCCCCCTGGTTAACCACAAGTGTTGGCATGACAGTTCCTCTCGCCTTCCAAAATTTATCTACAAAACTTGGATAAAATAGAATAAGTTAGTTACTGCGTTTCACAAAAAACTATGCAAGCCTAATTTCTTTTCAAACAGACAGCTATAAAATTATACTTTTCAGGAGGCAAGGAGAAAATATGCCAGGTCAGAAGATCACCATAAATCAGGACGGCACAATAAATGTGCCAGACAGGCCGATAATACCTTTTATTGAGGGCGACGGCATTGGTCCGGATATCTGGAATGCAACAAAAATTGTCCTTGATGCTGCAGTACAAAAGGCATACGGAGGCCAAAAGGCCATTGAATGGCTGGAAGTCTACGCAGGGGAGAAGGCCAAAGAGAAGACAGGCCAGTGGCTACCCCAGGAGACCCTGGATGCCATATCCGAATACGTTGTTGCCATAAAGGGCCCATTGACCACGCCTGTTGGAGAAGGCATGAGGAGTCTGAACGTCACCCTGAGGCAGGTTCTGGATCTTTACGCCTGCGTCCGCCCGGTGAAGTATTTCAAGGGGGTGCCCAGCCCTGTGAAGCGGCCCGAGCTGGTGGACATGGTGATTTTCAGGGAAAACACCGAGGATGTATATGCTGGCATAGAATGGCCTGAAGGAAGTGCTGAAGCAAAAAAGGTTATAGAATTTCTAAAAACCGAGATGGGTGCTGAGGTTCGTGAAGACTCTGGTATCGGCATAAAACCCATTAGCAGGACCGGTACTCACAGGCTTGTTAGAAAGGCCATACGCCATGCCCTGGATACAGGCAGGGATTCTGTGACCCTGGTTCACAAGGGCAATATCATGAAATACACCGAAGGGGCTTTTCGGAACTGGGGCTATGAGCTTGCCAGGCTGGAATTCCCGGAACAGACCATATCTGAACAGGAACTATGGGATAAATTCGACGGCAAGATGCCTGAAGGCAAGCTCCTCATCAAGGACAGGATAGCTGATGCAATGTTTCAGCAGATACTCCTTAGGCCTGCGGAATACAGTGTCCTGGCCATGCCTAACCTTAACGGAGATTACATGTCAGATGCCCTGGCAGCCCAGGTAGGCGGCCTTGGCATGGCACCAGGAGCCAACATAGGAGACGGCGTGGCGGTTTTCGAGGCTACCCATGGCACGGCTCCAAAGTACACAGGGCTGGACAAGGTGAATCCCGGCTC
>QOAL01000005.1 GCA_003978135.1 Thermodesulfatator sp. | reverse complement strand
TAAAATCCTGAACACTATGCCCCCGATTTATCCTTGCCAGGGAGGCATCAGAGGCAGATTGCAGCCCGTATTCCATCCAGACCAGCCGGTCAGGGAAAATGGTCTTGATTAGCTCCAGGACTTCCCGGCTCACGCAATCCGGTCTTGTCCCAATGGCAACACCTACTATTTCAGGAAACCCTGCTGCCTCCTGGTAAATTTCTTCGAGTTTTTTCAGGGGGGCAAAGGTATTGGAAAAGGATTGGAAGTAGGCAATAAAGGCCTTTGCCTTGTAGCGTTTCCTTGCCCATTTCATGCCCTGCACAAGCTGTTCCCTTATGGTTTTGCCCTGGCTGAAGGCTCCCGTCCCGGAACCCCTGACATTACAGTAGATACAGCCGCCCTTACCCGTCTCAGGGTCCCTGTTTGGGCAGGAAAGGCCGGCATCAAGGGGGATCTTTTGAACCCGCCTGCCAAATTTCATGCGCAGAAACTGGTTAAGAGACAGATAGTTCATCCGGGAAATGCGCCTTGAGCCAGGCGATTGCCTGCTCCCTGGTCTTTATAAAACCCTCAACCCGCCTGGCCTCAACAGCCCTCAACGCCTGTCCCACCAATGGTCCAGGCCTTATGGAGAAAAGCTTCATGACATCCTTGCCGTTCAGAAGGGGAGGCGCCTTTTTTACAGGAATCAGTCGTTTCAGGTAAAATTCATGTACCTTGTCAAACAGGCGCGACAGCTCATCATCCAGCCCTTGCGGCTTCAAGGGGCCGCAGCCTGCCATGCTGTCCGCCATGGAAAGAAGAAAAAGGGCTGGATAGTCTGGACCGATCTCCTCCAGCAGCTTCCGCAAGGCCCTTTTTGACGGCCCTCCCTTCCTAAGGTCATTAAGGAGGTGAAAAGGACGCATGTGCATCCTGACAAGACGCTTGACAAAGGATGTGCTTGACCTGGACCACCTGAGCCGCGAGGCAATTTCTGCGGCCATCTCTGCACCTTTTCTGTCATGATTGTAAAAGGTAACCCTCCCGTCCTGCCTTATATCCTTCTGGGAAGGCTTTCCAAAGTCGTGCATAAAGGCAGCCCATTTCAGGTAAGGGGTCCTTGAAGGATTTTTAGATAGCCACTCCTGGAATACCTTGCAGTTTGAAAATCTGGTGCACGGGTCCATTATCAGCTTGTCCATGCATGAGACAGCCTCAAAACAATGTCCGAGTACATCAAGATGATGAAAACCCGGCTGTTCAACCCCTTCCATTTCCTTGAGCTCAGGGAGAATCTGCCTCAGAAGGCCCAGGTCAAACATCTCCCTCAGACTCTGTCCGGCCAGGCCCGTCTCCAGGAGCCGTTCAAGTTCGTAGTTTATCCTTTCAGGGGCTGACCTGGTTATCAGCCTCGACTCTGACCTGATGAACTCCTGCAGATCAGCCTGTATAAAAAAACCGAGAACTGCCCGAAACCTGAATGCCCTGAGCAAGCGAAGCGGATCTTCGCGCATATTTTCAAGGGCCACAGGCCTTATGGCCTTTTTTTCAAGATCATGCCACCCGCCAAAAGGATCTATCAAAAATTTTATGCAGTCTTTTCTGGGAGCGACAATTCCCTTTTCCGTGACCCGGATACTGCCTGAAACGGCATCCATGGGGACTGCCATGGCATTTATGGTGAAATCTCTGAAGGAAAGATCCTCCTGGATACTCTTGGCATTTTTCCTGAAACCGCTCAAATCAAAACTGATACCCTGAATCACCACACGTGCCACGTCCTCGCCCTGATCTAAAAGCACGAAACCGCCCCCTGTCTGCCGGGCAAGCTTGTGGGCCACCTCCACTGCGCCATGGGGCACCACCATGTCAATGTCAGATGCATACCGCCCCAGAAGCCAATCTCTTACCGGGCCGCCTGCAAAAAAAACAGGCTGGCCCTTTGCAAAATCCCTGATCATTTTAAATGGGATTTCCATATGAAGCTCAACCATTGTGTGTTACCCCTTGAAATAGAGATAACCGGCCAGACAGACAAGCACCAGGGCAAATATCTTCTTGAACTGGCCAGTGGAGACATGTTCTACCAACAGTGCGCCCAGCTGGGCACCTGCAATGCCTCCAAGGCCCAGGAGAACCCCTGTCTTGAAATCCACGTTGTCAAGCCTTCCATGTGCAAAAAGGGCAGAAAGACTGATTACAAAGATGGCCATGAAACTTGTGCCAACTGCCTTCTGGGCGGTGTAGCCCAGAAAAAGCAGCAGGGGAACCATGAGAAAACCGCCACCAAGACCCGTAAAGGACGCCCCGATGCCGACTCCAATGCCTATTGCAATATAGATAACGCCATGTAACATTTCCCCTCCTGCGTCGCTCATGTCCTTATTCTCAGATGGTTAGTCATCAACAACAGATATCTTAAGATATCTTAGTAGGCCGGCAATACTGGAGCAAGCACGCACATTCTGGCTAAAGGGGGCATTGCCTGGTTGGTCTCACAGCATTGGGACAGCCTTGGGACGAGCATTTCTTTCAAGATTCACCAACAGCCGCTGTGCGGGTTACCAACTCCTTCTGGATACATACTTGGACAAGACTACAGACTTGTGTGCGGCTAAACCTGGCTTCCCCTTGGTGAAATCTTGAAAGAAACTGCTCGTCCCCGTGCGAGGTGGTTAGTTCACCAAGATAAAAGAAAGTCGGCAGCATATTCCTGCCCTAGATAGTGTCCATCCAGAAATAGGCAATTTTGTTCGAGGGCAAGGCGCAAGGAGGCGAAAAAGCGCAGTGTACTGGGCGTACATGAGCATTTTTCGCCGACGAGCAACACAGTCATC
>QOAL01000187.1 GCA_003978135.1 Thermodesulfatator sp. | reverse complement strand
GTTCAGATAAGCCTTTATAAGCACAGGCTGCGAGACAGAGCCTTCTGTTTCAGGCTTTTCCTCTACTATTACGCCCCTGTGGAGTTCTGAAACCAGGAAATCTATAACTGCCTCGGACAAATCCTGGGATGTCTCAACCTGCAGTTCAATCCAGTACTGTGGGTGTTTGCCCTCTTGGGAATCTCTTATCATTTAACAAATCAAGTCCGATAATTTAAATACCAGTTGCATAATCCGCATTAAACTAAACTTCTGATTCAAGCATGATAACAGATTGGCTTAGCCGTACAAGATATGAACAGTATTTACGAACAGCCGGATTTTATTTTTCCACTCCTTGAAAAGCACGGACTCCTGGAACCGGAAAAAATAGAATCCATCAGGAAGAAATGCCATATTGCAAAGAGACGGGGCATTGATCTTGTTCAATGGATAGACTCCCTGCAGTTGTCCAGGAACAATTCCAGGGAACACCTGTTGACCGAGAATGAAATCCTGGAGGCCGTATGTATCGAGAAGGGCTGGAGGTTCAAGCGGCTGGATCCCCTGAAGCTTGACATAAATGTAGTCACCAGGACCTTTCCTTCCTCTTTTGCCAAGACGAGACTGGTGCTTCCGGTACAGTGGCTCGGGGATGTCTTGGAGGTCTGCTGTTATTACCCTGAGGATGTCGAACTCAGAGAGGATATTCAGCGTGCCTGCCAGGCGCCAATAGAATTTTCCGTGGCCCCCATGAAGGACATAGAAAGGATAATAGCGGAGTTTTTTGATTTTAGAAAATCCATTGCTGCTGCCCAGGATGTCCTTGCTTCTCCTGACGTGGACATCTCAAACCTGGAACAGTATGTGAAGCTTTCATCCCGGGAGGGTGGAGCTGCAAGTGACAAGCATATAAACAAGGCGGTTGATCATCTCTTCCAGTATGCCTTGAACGAGCGGGCAAGCGATATCCACATAGAGCCCAAACGGTCGGAGTCAGTAGTCAGATTCCGTATAGACGGTGTATTGCACACTATTCACAGGCTGCCCCGGGTAGTCCATGATGCCCTGTGTACCCGCATAAAGGCCCTGTCCAGGCTTGATATTGCTGAAAAGAGACGCCCCCAGGACGGAAGGATAAAGGTTTCGTGGAAAGGGGAAGATGCAGAGGTAAGGGTTTCCACCGTGCCTGTGGCATTCGGTGAGAAGGTTGTACTAAGGCTCCAAAGCGCCGAGATCCTCATGAGTGATCTGGATGAGCTGGGATTTTCCGAACGGGATTTGAATGCATATAAATCTTTCCTTCAGAACACCTACGGTATGATTCTCATGACCGGGCCCACTGGAAGCGGAAAGTCCACCACCCTTTATTCAACCCTTCGCTACCTGAGTTCTCCGGATGTCAACATAGTTACAGTTGAAGACCCTATCGAGATGGTATACGAGGAATTTAACCAGATCGCTGTGCAGCCTTCCATTGACGTAACCTTTTCCACCATACTGAGGAATATTCTGAGACAGGATCCTGATATAGTAATGATAGGAGAAATACGGGATCCCGAGACGGCGCGTTATGCAGTTCAGGCCTCTCTGACCGGTCACCTTGTTTTTTCAACACTTCACACCAACGATGCGGCAGGGGCAGTTACAAGGCTCCTAGATCTTGGACTGGAGCCCTACCTGATTGCGTCCACCCTCATTGGAGTGGTTGCCCAGAGGCTTGTAAGAATGATATGCAAAAACTGCAAAAAGGAAAGGATCATCTCTTCTGGTGAGCTTGCAGCATTTGGTTGCAGGATAAATGCAGATAAGGCCAAGGCATGGGAGGGAGAAGGATGCAGTATGTGCCGTGGTACCGGCTATTATGGCAGAATTGGTATTTACGAGGTGCTTTCTGTCTCGCCAGAGATAAAAAAAATGATTCACCGGGAAAGCCCTGAAAATGCAATAAGGGAACAGGCTGTAAAAGAGGGTATGAAGAGCCTTAAGTACGATGCATGTATGAAGATGCTCTCAGGGATCACCACCATGGAGGACATAGTAAGGGTGACCTATTAGGCCGGGTTTAATACTTTTTTGTGGCTTTGTAACAGCGCTTTTGTCAGGCAAGTCCGCCGAACCAGACCGAGATTCCAAGTACACCTATGGTGAGGATGAAATAGAAGAGCAACAAAAGACCCAGGCCTTTTCCACCCTGCCATGCGGCAATTAGGAGCTTTACCAGTGAGTTTACAACAGATGCAATGACTATCCCCACAGTGGATACCAGGGGTGTAATTTGTGCCTGCTTGGCAAGCTCTGCCAGGGACAGGGTAATGGCATCCACGTCAGTAAGTCCTGAAAAGAAGGAGACCACATAGACTCCCGTACTGCCGTAACGCGCCTTGACAAAGGAGCTGGCACCATAAACGATTCCAAAAAGAATGCCGAACTTTATGGCCTCGCTTAGCTGCAGAGGATTTTTGGCCACGCCGTCAGTCACCGCGATTTCTGCAGGAGGGGATTTCCTGTAGAGGAAATAGGTGTAGATCAGACCTGACACGGTAGCCCCCAGGAATGGCAGGAGGGTTTTTTCAGCAAGTGCCGGGTATATTATGGAGATCAGAATGAGAACCCTCAAAAACATGAAGGTGCAGGCAATGGCAATAGCTCCTGCCACGTGAAGGGTAACGTCTTTTCGAATTGCAGCTATCTTTGATAGCGATACCGACACGGCCGTTGAGGAAATCATGCCGCCCAGGGCCCCTGTCAGGAATAGCCCCTTCTTGTGCCCAAAGACCTTTATGGCAGCGTAACCCACAAAGGATATGGTTGAAATAATGACTGCCA
>QOAL01000066.1 GCA_003978135.1 Thermodesulfatator sp. | reverse complement strand
CGAGGCCATTGCCTGTCCGTAGAAAAACATAATCCCAATGCAGACACTGAGGATCACCAGTTTGAATCTGTTAACTGCTTTCATGAAAAATCTCCTCCCTCAAGAATTTTAGTACTGTATGTTGACTATTACACAAAAAAAAATCATTTATCAATCACAAATAATCATCCCTAA
The DNA here is from genome assembly GCA_003978135.1 of Thermodesulfatator sp. Classification (GTDB taxonomy): domain Bacteria; phylum Desulfobacterota; class Dissulfuribacteria; order Dissulfuribacterales; family QOAL01; genus QOAL01. Next base: position 2,648 of record QOAL01000066.1, on the reverse strand, counting down.
ACGTGCACAATGTTATTGTCCTTGAAACAGGAAAGGCCGGGACAGGCTCAGCACAGTGACGAAGCAGTTTCTTTCAAGATTTCTGACCGGTTACGCTAGAGTTTGACTATGGCAATAATCTCCAACCTGTGCAATATTAAACATATACCCAAATTGAAAAAAGGTTTTGGCAGCATCAGGACCTGGCAAGGCAGGAACTTAAAGAAATCCATGCTTCACATAAAAAATCTCAATACCAAGTACGGTCCCATACACGTTTTAAAAAATGTCTCTCTGCACGTGGACCAGGGAGAGATAGTGTCTATTATAGGGGCAAACGGAGCGGGCAAGACCACACTGTTGCTTTCCATATCCGGGCTTATAAACCCGGTTTCAGGGGACATCTTCTTCGAAGATACCAGGCTTAATGGTACTTCTCCTTCAAAAATAGTTTCCATGGGGGTTGCCCACGCCCCTGAGGGCAGACAGGTTTTCTCACCGCTTACAGTGCTTGAAAATTTGAGGCTGGGTGCCTATGCCAGGAAAGACGCTTCTGGAACAGAGATTCAGGACGACATAGAAAAGGTTTACGATCTTTTCCCCAGGCTCAGGGAAAGAAGGGATCAGACTGCTGGAACTCTAAGCGGCGGAGAGCAGCAGATGCTTGCCATTGGCAGGGCCATGATGGCAAAACCCAGGCTGCTCCTTCTGGATGAGCCGTCTCTTGGCCTCGCTCCCAAGCTTGTTGAGGTGATTATGAAGACAGTAGTGGATCTTAATAATGAGGGCACTACTGTATTGTTGGTAGAGCAGAATGCGCGCAAGGCCCTTGAGATTTCCCACAGGGCCTACGTACTTGAGACAGGCCGGGTTACACTGCAGGGGCCGGCCAGGGAGCTGGCTGAAGACAGTGAGATACGAAGGGCGTATCTCGGCAAGGATTACAAGGACCTTTCTGAAAGGTAGGACAAGGGCATGAACAAAAGTGTGGAATATCTTACTCCTGATCAGTGGTCTCAGTGGCATACAGAGCTTCTTCAGTCCACAGTAAACAGGGCCTTTTCAAGGGTGCCCTTCTACAGGCAGCGCATGAAGGATTCAGGCGTCAGGCCCGAGGATATAGGATCAGTAGAAGACATAAGCAAGCTGCCTTTTACCACCAGGGATGACATATCTGACAACTATCCCTATGGGCTTTTTTCAGTGCCCCTAAGAGATATCGTGAGGATTCATGCGCTTAGAAGCGGACATGCCAACCCTGTGGCAAGGGGCCTGACTGCCCAGGATTTGCAGAAGAGGACCAGCCTGACTGCAAGATTTTTTCAGATCTCAGGGGTGGGACCAGATGACATAGTGCAGATCTGCCTCGACCCGGGCATGGCCCTGCATGGCCAGGAGCTAAAAGAGGGAGCCGAGAGCATAGGCGCTCTTGTTATTCCGCCAGACCCTGTCTCTACCTTTACAAGGCTGAGGATCATGTCTGATTTCAAGACAACCGTGCTGGTTACCACACCGTCTTATGGCCTGCATCTTTTCGAGGTCTTTAATGAAAAAAACATGTCCCTTGCTGCCCTTAACCTTAAGACAGTCATCTTTATAGGTGAGACCCTGAGTGATGAAACCAGGGCCCTTTTCCAGCAGGAATTGGACGTGGAAACCAGGGCTGCCTATGGAATCTTCGAGGCATCCGGCCCTTCAATGGCCTATGAATGCCAGTGTAAATGCGGACTGCATCTTGCCATGGACCATGTGATACCCGAAATAGTGGATCCGGAATCGGGAAAAACCCTGCCTGAGGGGCAAAAGGGGGAGCTCGTGGTCACCACGGTAACTGCCAGAGCAAATCCCCTTATAAGATTTAGAACCGGGGATGTAACCAGCATTACCAGGGAAAAATGTGAATGCGGAAGAACTACCTGGCGCATGACACCGGTAGAGGCACGCTGTGATGGCCTGTTAACAGTCCGTGGTGTCAAGATTTCCAGCGAGCAGGTCCAAAAATTGATTTTAGACCGGACGGGTGGGACAGCACTGCCTTTCCTTATGGTGCTGCATAAATGGAAGCACCTTACCCAGATAGAGATACTTCTTGCCATTGACGAGACCATCTTTACAGGAAGCCTGCCCCAGCTTCATCACTGGATAAGGGAAAGCGAGGAGATCTTCCAGGAGGCCCTGGGCATTTCATGCCGCATAAGGCCTGTTGAATTCGACTCTATAAAGTCCTTTATTCAGGACAGAAGGTTTGCAGTAGATGAAAAGGCCTTTTACAGCCTGTCCTGAGGGAGAATCTCCTTTTTCTCCCTGAAAGTCATAGTCCTTGAGGAGTTTCCACTGGAAATTTTGGAAATCCTGTACCTGAATTGTGCTTTCATGTCCGTATTGTACCATGGGAGCATATGTTTTGGGTCCTGATGCGTGGAAGACGTTACGACGATTTGCAACAAAAGAGGTTTTTTAACCAGTGTTTTTAATTTTTTAAAAACGTGAACATCCATCCCGTAACACTGAGATTTTCAGGCCGCGACGAGGAACTCGAGGAGGGTTTTCTCAGGCACTTTTATGATCACTCCCTTCCTGTCTACAGGTGGGGGTTCTTGCTGGGCGCGGTGCTATATGCCGCCTTCGGCCTGCTTGATGCCATTGCCATGCCAGACGTAATGGTGCAG
>QOAL01000156.1 GCA_003978135.1 Thermodesulfatator sp. | reverse complement strand
ATCCCTTAATTTACCAATAACTGCATCAAGATGATGGGGCACCATGTTTTCAATGATCAAATGCCCACCGGCAGCACCCACTGCCATAAGATATGTCCCTGCCTCTATCCTGTCAGGAATTATTTTCCAACTCACAGGAGACAGCTCCTTGACCCCTTCAATAACAACTGTTTCTGTGCCAAGCCCCCTGATAATTGCACCCATCTCCAAAAGCATCTCTCCAAGGGCCACCACTTCGGGCTCCCTGGCTGCGTTCTCAAGAACGGTTTTTCCCCTGGCAAGTGTGGCTGCCATCATAAGATTTTCAGTGGCTGTAACCGAAGGTATGTCAAAATAGATCCTGGCGCCTGTAAGATATCTGGCTTTTGCCTCCACAAAGCCTTCCTTCAGCTTGAGCTTTGCCCCCATGAGTTCCAGTCCCTTGAGATGAAAGTCTATGGGTCTTGCACCAATAGCACAACCGCCGGGAAGCGCCACCCTGGCCTTTCCGAGCATGGCAACCAGTGGACCCAGCACCAGAACAGAAGCCCTCATCATACGCACCAGTTCATAGGGGGCTGCATGACTCGAAAGACCGGACGAATCCACCCTAAGCTGTCCATCCCTGTCCTTTTCAATGGTAAAGCCAAGCTCTTCAAGAAGCCTGATAAAGGTGTTTACATCCTCAAGTGAAGGGACATCCTGAAGTACAAACATGCCCTGGGCAAGGAGGGTTGCTGCCAGCATTGGAAGAGCCGCATTTTTTGCCCCGCTGATCCTTACATTTCCCTTAAGGGCATGGCCCCCCTTTATTTCCAAGTGTTCCATCTGGTGCCCTCTGACAAGGCGTGCATGGCCCGGGAAATTTTCCCCGGGCAGGACCTGCTATTTCGGGGCCTTGCCCTTGTGCCACAGATAAACAATAGGGCTTGCGACAAACACTGAGGAATAGGTACCCACTATTATCCCCAGTATGAGGGCAAGGGCAAAATCATGAATCACCACGCCGCCGAAGAAAAACAGGGAAAGCACAACTATAAGAGTCGTCACCGAGGTGATAATGGTACGGCTAAGCATTTCGTTCACACTTCTGTTTATTATCTCGGCAAAGGAAAGCTTTCTGTGTTTCTTGAGATTTTCCCTGATCCTGTCAAAGACAACCACCGTGTCTGTCAGGGAATAACCTGCAAGGGTAAGAAGGGCTGTAACAATGAGAAGCGTTATTTCCTTGTCCAGGATGTAGAAGACCCCCAGAACTGCCAAGACGTCGTGAAATGTGGCTATGGCAGCTGCCACACCGAAACTGATATTGAACCTGAAGGCGAGGTATCCGATAATGCCGGCAAGTGAAATGAGAATGGCGGTAATTGCCTTTTTCCTGAGTTCCCGGCTGACTGTTGAGCCTATTTCGGTCTTGCTTTCTATGCTGAACTTGTAGCCGGGCAGGCCCTGCTCCAGGGCCTTTGTAATGCTTGCCTCTATGTCTCCCACTGTGGCCACGGACTTCTTGACCCTGACTATGAGACTGTTCTCCTTGGGCACTTCCTGCAAGGCATAACCGGTGAGACCCGATTTTTCCAGGGCATCCCTGACCTTGTCAAGGCCGAAGGGCTTGTCGGCCTTATACTGCACCATGGTGCCTCCGGCGAAGTCAACTCCCAGATTGGCTGCGCCCCTGTTGATTTGTACAAAGGCAAATATTCCTGTTGCCACAAGTACTGCAGATATTGCCAGGGATATATTTCTCTTGCCAATAAAATCAATGCTGGTCTTCTTGACTATCTGCATAAAGGACAGGTCCTTGAGTGCCTTCTTATAAAGAAGAAGGTCGTAGACCCACCTGGTGGCATAGATTGCCGTGAAAAGGTTTATGATAATACCGGCAGACAAGGTCACGGCAAACCCCTTGATAGGGCCTGTCCCGAAGAGAAAAAGGGCCAGGGCTGTAATAAGAGTTGTGACGTGGGCATCCACAATGGTCCAGAATGCCTTATCATAACCCCCGTCTATAAATGCCTTCAAGGGCTTGCCCAGGGCCTTTTCCTCCCGCATTCGTTCAAATATGAGGACATTTGAATCCACTCCCATGCCAATAGTCAGAATGATACCTGCAATACCGGGGAGGGTGAGCGTAGCCTGGAAAAGTGCCAGAACTGCCATGAGAAATACCAGGTTCAGAAGCATGGCAATGTCGGCTATAAATCCGGAAAGCCTGTAGTAGATAACCATGAAAAGGATTACGAAACAGGCGCCGGCAATACCTGAAAGAAGGCCCTTTTGTATGGAATCCCGTCCCAGGGAGGGACCTACTGTTACATTCTGGATTATTTTTACTGGCGCTGGCAGTGCACCGGCCCTGAGAACAATGGCCAGGTCTGCCGCTTCCTCATGGGTAAAGGAGCCGGAAATCTGTGCATGCCCGCCTCCTATCTTCTCCCTGATCACCGGGGCTGAACGGACAACTCCGTCGAGTACAATGGCCAGCCGTTTCCCTACGTTTTCCTCTGTAATCTTGGCGAATATCCTTGCTCCCCGATCAGTAAGATCCAGGGCGACATAAGGCTCATTGTAGTTGCCGCCAATGCGGACATGGGCTGTCTTCACAGCATCCCCGGTCATAAGGGTCTTGTCCTTGAGCAGGATGGGTACATTACTTACCCTGCCGGTCTGGGGATCCACATCCTTGAGAAAATATATCCTGTCTCCCCTGGGAATCTGTCCCTTGAGTACGGCATTTAGCTGGTTTACGTCATATTTGGCAGGCAGTCTCCCGCTTTCTATGGCCTTGCTTATCAAGCTCCTCAAATCAACTGCCGCATCATCGTCAACCAGCTTGAATTCAAGCTGT
>QOAL01000185.1 GCA_003978135.1 Thermodesulfatator sp. | reverse complement strand
AACCGGCAAGCACACACGGGGCATCCCCTTTGATACATTAAAAGGATACGACTGCATGAAAAGACACTCCAGGTGCATAATGTTCCAGGGCACTGGCTCTGGCGCCGGCAAAAGTATTGTCGCCGCAGCCATGTGCCGGGCCATAAAGAGAAGGGGCATAAAGGTGGCCCCTTTCAAGGCCCAGAACATGGCACTCAATTCCTTTGTCACTGCCAGGGGAGATGAGATGGGAAGGGCCCAGGTATTTCAGGCTGAGGCATGTGGACTTCTTCCTGACGTGCGTATGAATCCAGTGCTCCTTAAACCTTCTGCAGACGCCAGGAGCCAGGTCATCCTCATGGGCCAGCCGGATGAACATGTCTCCGCGGCAGACTATTACCAGCGCTCAAAAAAACACTGGCAAATAGTGACAAGGGCTTTTGACAGCCTATCAGAAGAATTCCAGGTCATGGTCTTGGAGGGAGCAGGAAGCCCTGCCGAGATAAATCTCCAGGCAACAGACATAGTGAACATGAAGATGGCCGAATATGCGCAGGCAGCGGTAATAATCGTGGCAGACATTGATCGTGGCGGCGTATTTGCTGCGCTCAAGGGTACTTATGACCTGGTCCAGGAAAAACACCGGCGGCTAATCAAGGGCTTTCTCATCAACAAGTTCCGGGGTGATGTCAAGCTCCTCAGACCCGGTCTTGAAATGTTCAGGAAGATCGTCCCTGTTCCCGTCATCGGGGTACTTCCATGGTTCACAGATATACATGTGGACGAAGAGGATGGAGTCTTTGTCAATAACCTCGCATCATCTGGCAGAGATAGTGATGACCTTATTATTTCTGTGGTTAAATTGCCCAGAATAAGCAATTTTACCGACTTTTCTCCCCTGTCCTGTGAACCGGGTGTGAGTGTCAAGCTTGTCACCACCCCCGATGAAGCGGCAGGAAGTCACATGATCATCATCCCTGGCACCAAGGCCACTATACCTGACCTTGAATCCATGAGGGATAAGGGATGGCAGGAGGCTCTCAGCCGGTTTGTCTGTCGTGGCGGCTTTGTCATGGGAATCTGTGGAGGCTACCAGATCCTGGGTCAAACCATCACTGATGATCATGGCGCAGACGGCAGGGCTGGAACAACCCGGGGACTTGGCCTTCTGCCGGTTAAAACCAGGATGGCCAGGGAAAAGACCCTGAAGCAGGTTTCAATCACCCTCTCGAACCCTTACTTTTCACCTTCTCCCATTGACATCAAAGGATATGAAATACACATGGGGCAGACAATGAGCACAAACCCGCACTGTTCGCTTGGAGAAGGGCTCGGGCCTGAAACCGGTGTTTATGATGCAGAAAAAGGTGTGCTCGGTACCTACCTTCATGGAATATTTGAAAATGATGAATTCAGAGCCGCCCTTCTCAACCTTGTTCGCAGAACAAGTCATCTGCCGGAGAAAAAAACCGGCCTGAATTACCGAAGGTTCCGGGCCAGGCAGTTCGACCTGCTGGCAGACTGGCTTGAAGCCTCCTGTGACATGGAAAAACTTATGGGATTTATTCATGGGTGAATGGCTGCTCCAGCATGTCTTCTTCCTTACCGGCAGCGGTTCAGCCATACTTGCCGTGGCTGTATTCCTGGATCTTCTCCTTGGAGACAAACAAAACCTGCCCCATCCCGTACGATTTATGGGAGCCTTGATAACTGGTTGTGAAAAAATTGCAAGGGCATCTGATCTGTCAGAAAGGGCCAGTGGCTGCATAATGGCCGTGGGCCTTTCAACAGCAACATTTTCAGTTGTCTTTTTTATTGTAGCCCTGCTGGCAGATCTCCATTTCCTTATTTTCTTCATTTTTTCAACACTGGCTGTTTATTTCAGCATCAGCCTCAAATGCCTTGCCGACGAGGCACTCAAGGTTCAAGATGCCCTTGACAATGGCAATATCGAACTGGCGAGAAGACGAATCGCCATGCTTGTAAGCAGGGATACGCAAGACATGACAGAAGAGGATATTTCAAAGGCCGCTGTTGAAACGGTTGCTGAAAACCTGGTTGATGGAGTGATTTCCCCGTTTTTTTATGCAGCACTGGGCGGCCCTGCCCTGTGCCTTTGCTTCAAGATGATAAGCACCCTGGACTCTATGGTAGGATACAGGAACAAGGCATACAAAGATCTTGGCATGTGCAGTGCCAGGCTGGATGATGCTGCCAACTACATCCCGGCCCGGCTGTCAGTGCCCATCATTGCAGCCTGCTCCTTTCTTTCCGGTTCAAGCCCCATGAAGGTCTTTTCCTGTGTATCATCCTTTGGGCGTTTGCATAAAAGCCCCAATTCCGGCCTTCCAGAGGCGGCCTTTGCAGCCGCCCTTGATGTCAGGCTTGGCGGCAGGGTGTCCTATCACGGAAGGCCGATGGAATACCCCTGGATCAATAAGGAGGGCAAAAACGCCTGCAGGGCCCACATAAAAAAGGCTGTATTGCTCCTTTATTCCTCTGCCCTCCTCTTTTTTGCCATCTTTCTCATCCCGGGCATCATAGCGGCAGCATCTTGTTTGTAAGGCGACGTTTTCTGTTGGTCCTTGTAGCCAAGGGACGAGGATGGAAGCCTTTTGGCAGTTCACACCGTCAGATTTTCACCTCGGCTCCACCACTGTCAGAGAAACTCTGCTGAGGTGCATAGCTAATTCTACACAGAGGTTGCAACTAACAAGAAATCAGTCACTTCAACAGTTCAGGTCTGGTGAGTGAACACATGAAAGGAATGAATAGTTTACGCATTGACAAGAACTGTTCCCAAGCAAGAGCACACACAGACCATCTTCTGTTACCAATGCCACATGCTGTTCTCTCCTC
>QOAL01000026.1 GCA_003978135.1 Thermodesulfatator sp. | reverse complement strand
TTTGTTCGAGGACAAGGCGCAAGGAGGCGAAAAACAGCAGTGTATCGGGCGTACATGAGCATTTTTCGCCGACGAGCAACACAGTCATCACTTAGGGAAGCGAACGGAACAAACTGGGCACGCTCGTCATAGCTGTGGGGCAAACATTTATCTCTTTCTGGTCCTGAGACTTGTAGCCGTTGTAACCAGTTGTCTTACTATGGAGGCCTTTTGGATCTCTCCTGAAGCAAATTCTTCTTCGTCGGTCTTGGTAAGGATAAAACAGCCTATATCTCTTTTGTCAATTACCAGGGGAGACAGCAGGGCGGGACACGAAAGCAGGTTTTCAGGCAGTCCGTTTTTTGAAGGAAGAAGATCTTTAATTTTGACGATGGCCTCCTGGGACCTTGTAAAGGCGTTTTTCAGTTCTGGTGGTCCTTTTTTAAGGTCAAAAGATAGCTCACGTTTCAAAAATCCTGCCTGGGTTCCCATGCCAAAGCAAGCAGAAAAGACCCGGTTTCCAGGGCTTACCTTGCAGAATATGATATTTTCAGTGCTTAAAACCCTCCTGAGTATCTCTATGGCCAGAAGGTAAATCTGGTTCAGGTCGGTTTCCATGTTGTTCACAGCAACCACGAGGTTCTGTACAAGACTTGTAAATAGCATCTCCCTTTCCAGGTGAACCTTGGACAGGTCTTTTTCTTCTGAGGCAGACGTATTCTGGTCGGGATGGCGGCAGAGAGCACTGTGCTCGGCATGGGGCTGCCCATGCCCTGTTGAAATAACTTTCTCGAAGCCGGGAAGGATGTTGGAGGTATCATCCAGGGCCTTTTTCAGTCTTTCTTCCAGGCTTTTTCCCTGGACATTGTACTGTTTCGATATTTTTTCTTGCAGGTCATGGAACTGGTTTGAGGAACTAGACTCAGCATACAGCCTTATAAAATTCGACACATCCCTGGCAAGGCTTCTATGAACTGGGCGACTATTTCCAGAAAGGGATGCACATCCTTCAAGATATCCGGCCAGTGATTTTGGAAGTTTCCAGTAATCCGACAGCTTGATCCCCAGGGTCCTTATGATCTTTCTGGCCTTAAGCCTGTCTGCATTCTCGGAGGATTTCTCCAGCCTTCTCACTTCTTCCAGAAGCTGGGGATTGCCGATTGCCATTGCGATCCTGGCCAAGTGCCTGAAAAGAGTTGATATAAATGTCTCCTCGGGTTCGATTCCCGGGACTTTGGAGCCCAGGTCCTGTGCCAGATGTGCGGCAAGAAATGCCTTTCCTATTTCTTTTGAGGCCTCTTGGCCGTTTGCATGGTCCATCAGGTCCAGGACAGCCATTGAGAGAGCAATCTTTTTTATTGTATTAAATCCCAGGAGAATTACCGCCTGGGTAACAGTGTTTATTTCCCTGCCAAGGCGGTTGTAGTAAAAGGCATTGACGGTTTGCAGGACCTTGTTAATAAGGCCATAATCATCTAAAATAACTGATGAAAGTTCGTGGGTAGAAAGGTTTCCCTTGTCCTCGATTTCCATCAAACGATTCAGGGATGATGAAAAGAGCGGAATACTGTCCAGGGTTTTCAGGTTTTTCAAAAGGGGTTGTTTCAATGACTCAGCCTGTTCCAGTCCTGCAGATGATGTTTTGTCATAATCAGTGGTGGAATTCCCGTATAAACCGCACCTGTGTGCGGGAAGTCTTTTCGCTTTGATATTATTATCGAACATATTCTGGTAAACTGTAAGCATGAGCACAACAGCAGGTCTGAAAATCATAAAGCCGCTTTTTGAAAGCTGGAATGAGATCCAGCAGCCTTCTGCCATTCACAGCACAGACCAGTGCATGGCCTTTAATGAGCCGTTTAGGGAGCTTTTCGGCCTCCTGCGACAGGAAAGGGCAAGTGAAAGGTTCATGGCAGAGTTTATCTCGCCCTGGTCATCCTATCGGCTGAGGGTGGGTGTTAGACGGGCCCTTGGACGCAGGTTTGACGGAACAAGTTTTGATGCCGAGGTGATTACATGCCCCCTTTGCACCGTGGAGCAGGAGCTTGTATATCAGACCATTGTCAAGGATATCTCCAGGATAAAATCCTGGGAAGACACTATGCTGCAGTCAGAAAGGCTTACGGCCATGGGTAAGCTTTCGGGAGAGATAGCCCATGAGATTAACAATCCCCTGGGAGGCATACTCCTCTATGCCAATCTTATTAAGGAAGACCTGCCTGGAGGACATGAAGCTGAAAAAAATCTGGAGAAAATCATAAAACTGGCCAGCAAGTGCAGGATAATTGCAAAGGGGCTTTTAAACTTTGGCCGTTCCTCTTCCCGCGGGTATGCGCCAGTGGATCTGAATCATGTAATAAGGGAAATGTTTTCTTTAATTGGGGATCATAACTTGTTTTCCATGGTGAACACCAGGTTTGATTTTGAGGAAAACCTGCCGCACCTGGTAGGGGACAGGGGGCAGCTGGAGCAGGTGGTGCTTAATCTTATGATGAATGCGGCAGAGGCAATGGAAGGCTCCGGCGAACTCATGATTACCACACGAAGCTCCAAAAAACCCGCCAGTGTTCGGCTCGTAGTTGAAGATTCCGGTCCGGGCATACCTGAAGAAAGCAGGCTCAAGATATTCGAGCCCTTTTATACCACCAAGCGGTCTGGCCAGGGAACCGGCCTGGGCCTGTCAATCACCCATGGTATAGTACAAAGGCATGGCGGGAGGATCTCCGTGGATATCAGTGACCTGGGCGGTGCAATGTTCACCGTGAGCCTTCCCCTGGATACAGGTGCAGGAATCGAGGGATGAAAGACAGGATTCTAATAATAGACGACGATATCGCCATCAGGGACGGTTGCTGTCAGGTCCTTTCCAGG
>QOAL01000054.1 GCA_003978135.1 Thermodesulfatator sp. | reverse complement strand
CTTCAGGACTGATCTCGCCAACCAGGTTCTATATCCGCCATACGTGAAGGTCGCCATGCATTCGGTGCTGTTCAAGCTCTCCGGGCTGCTTCACCTGCCAGTTGAGTACGTTTATTTCGCCGTTTATATGCTGACAATTTATGCTTTTTTGACGGCAAGTTATCTCATTCTTTTTCAGCTTGGGGTCAAAAGGCAATCCATAGAAGCCGCACTGATACTCCTGGTTCCCTTTTCGATTCTATACCCATCGGTGTCGCATTTTCACATAATTGTAAAACGTCTGGTACCATACCTTTTTGTAACTCCCGTATATGCCTGTGGGCCATTTACCATTTTATCAAGGAAAATACCCTGGCAGCATCGTGCCTTGCATCAACTGCCTTTGTCATCCATCAGCAGATTGGTTTGATAATATTTTTTGGCATGACATTTTCCTTCCTGGGCTGCATGTTGTTTTGCAAGGATGAAAAACATCACCGCCTGGCAGACTATGTGAGGTGGTTTGGTCCCTTTGGTGCAATCTTCACTGCATATTTCGTTTTTATGCAATTTTTGGGCAGTCATCAGGGATATCCCTGGTTTGATCACGACTGGGGCCTAAAGCTTCTTGAAATGGCCAGATTTCGGGTGCCACATCACCTGCTCCTTTTGGCCAGTGCCCGCGTAAAATACATCGCAGGCTTTCTGGTCTGCATATGTGTGATCTGCTATCTTGTCTTTTTTTATTTCAGAAGTGACAAATCAATACTCAGGCTTTTTCTCGTTGCCATGGGCCTGTTGCTTCTTGTCCCTCTGGGAATTATTTTCACAGAAATATACCCGCTTCCAGTTGCCTTTAACATGTATCTGTTCAGGGGTGATGTTTTTATCAGGCTGATTGCCTTTTATATATTTATTGTCTTCCTGGACAGGAGATTTAATCTCAATCTGGACCCAGGGGCATTGAGGATGACATACGCCGGCCTGATAGTTGTCTCCGCTGCGCTTGCAAGCCTGCCCGGTCACCTGCAGTTAACCATTCCGGAAAACGAAATTGTCCGGATTTCCAGGTGCATCGACAGTGAAACCCCGGTGGATGCCTTCATAATTGCCCCTCCTGACCTAAAGGGGGTGCGATTTTACAGCAGAAGAAGCGTCTTTGCCAGCTGGAAGGCACATGGGCTCTTCCTCATGCCCCCCATTGCCACAGAATGGTACAGGCGCATGCAGTTATTGTGCGGCCTGAATTCAAATTTTTCCTGCCTTGGGAAAAAATGCAGGAAGTTGTGTGGAAAAAATTTTGATAATTTTTCTCCTGAATACCTTATGGGTATGGCTGAACACTATAATGCTGACTATCTTCTATTAAGGAAGAACAAGGCATTGCCTCTGCCTGAGATTTGCTCAACGGAACACTTTGTGGTGTATAAAATTCAATGATTAGAATAGGTTTTCTTTTCAACCATTATTTCATCCACCAGATTCCCCACGCTGCCCCCTATGCCTTTGAACTATCCAGGCATTACACCGGTATAGAGGTGATTATTGCATGTTCATCTGAACAAGAGATGGATTTTGTAAAACAGATAGCAACACTCTATCCGGGTCACAAATGTAAGTTCAAGATGCTGAAGGTACCCTGGTATTACGATCTTATTGACCCCTTAATCTCAAAAATATCCTTTAAACGCAAAAAGGTTGTTCTCAAGCACAACCTGGATTTTTTCAGGTCCCTGGATGTCCTTGTTTCACCTGAACGCCACTGTATGAAACTGCGTACCCTTTATGGCCTTAAGGACCTGATCATGATTCATACCAGGCATGGCGCAGGAGATCGCGAGGGTGGTTTTGATGAGCGCTCAGGTGCCTTTGACCTTACCCTTCTTCCTGGTCAGAAGTACGTAGACAGGCTTAAGGAACGGGGACTACTGAAAGAAGGAAAGTACGCAGTTGTGGGATGGCCCAAGTTCGAGGTCATACGCGGGTTGAAAAAGGAAAGACCGCGTATCTTTCACGACAGTAAACCAGTAGTAGTTTACAATCCCCATTTTGATCAAAGGGTTTCGTCATGGAGCCTTATGGGTATTGAAGTGCTGGATTTTTTCAGGACGCACCCTGAATGGAATCTAATTTTTGCACCCCACGTAGTCTTATTTAAGAGGCGCAGACGACACGGTGCCCATCTTCCGAGACGTTTCTACAATGTTCCGAACATATATATAGATCTGGGCAGCAGTGCCTCAGCTGACATGACATATATGCTGGCTGCAGATATTTACCTCGGGGATGTGAGCAGCCAGGTCTATGAGTTTCTGCTTGAGCCTCGGCCATGCATATTTCTTAATGCCCACCACGTAAACTGGAAAGGCAATCCTTATTACTATCACTGGAACCTCGGCCAGGTTGTGAACGATGTAGCGTCCGAACTCGAACCTGCATTGAACAAGGCATTTGACACACATTCACAGTATCTGGATATCCAAAAAAAGGCGTTTAACTACACGTTTTATAACGAGCCTGGAAGTACTGCAGCCGAACGTGGGGCAAAGGCCATAGCAGATTTTCTGAAACTGGATAAAATGTGACTTCTAATCGGCGCAATTTCTCCCGGGGAGTATTTCCCGCTTGTCCTCATGGCTCAGGGGCGAGCATTTCCTTCAAGATTCACCAACAGCCGCTGTGCTGGTTACATAATTTTTCTGGATACATATCCGGACAATTTTACAACATTGGGTGCGGCTAAAACTGGCTTCCCCTTGGTGAAATCTTGAAAGAAACAGCTCGCCCCTTTCAAGGCGTCACTCGCGAACAGGACAAACAGGGAATGCTTCCTCTTAACCCGTTAAGTGAGTTTCGCAGCTGCCTGAGAATTGGATTTACATCTTTTCAAGGTATTTTCAAAAACATGCAGATACCGGTCAATGGCCTTTTCAACAGAGAAAAACTGGGCCCGTTTCCTGAGCTCCGAGCTATCCCATGCCGTATCCAATGCCTTCAAGATTGATCGGGCCAGGGCTTCCTCATCATCCACTGGAGTAAGAATACCAAATTTGCCGTGGTCAAGTATTTCAGCAGCCCCACCAGGGCAATCTGTGCTGATTACAGGACACCCGGCTGAAAGGGCTTCTATCAGAACTCCTGGCAGGCCTTCCCATCTGGAGGAAAGACAAAAAAGGTCTGCCC
>QOAL01000016.1 GCA_003978135.1 Thermodesulfatator sp. | reverse complement strand
AGGATATTCGTCCTGACCGTTGCCAGGGCCGGCCCGGATTCAGCCATTTAGTGTTCATCCATAAATGGCCCTTTTGCCTGATGGCCGTGTTGCTCGTCGGCGAAAAATGCTCATGTACGCCCGGTACACTGCGCTTTATCGCCTTCCTTGTGCCTTGCCCTCGAACAAAATTGCCTATTTCTGGATGGACACAAGTTATATCCGGACTCGGATGCTTTTACCATCCGCCACCTCCACCGCCGCCGCCTCCTCCTCCGGAAAAACCGCCTCCACTGCTTCCGGAGCCACTTCCTGACACGGATGCACTTGCTACTGCCGAACTAATGCCACTGCCCAGGGATGACGTCAGAGCAGTGGGGGTATGGAAACTTCCGACATACCAGGTGGGTGAATATGCCCTTTCGGTTTCCGGCGTGGTGGCGTCCTTCAGGTAGTTGTTAAATTTTTCTGTCCACTGGTTTTCAACGTCAAGTGCCACTGCCCAGGGCAGGTATTTTTCAAAAAGCTCAGGCAGCTTGCCAGGTGCCGTGAGGGTTTTAAGCCTGTATTTTTCAGCGGTTTCCAGGAACATTTGGAACCCCTCGAGAATATCCATCATTTTTCTGCCATGCATGGTGGGGGCCTTCATTATCTGGTAGAAAAAGATGTTGATGCTGATGAGGGCGATAAAGACCACAAGTGAAGAAAAACCCGCAAGCTTTGCATAAAAAAGGCATCCCACAAACCAGAAGAACGTAAACGGCAAGGCAAAAAGGGTTGGCTTGAGTGCTTGTTTAAAAGAGCCGAACTGCTTTGCGGCAAAGGCAGACTTCAAGGCGTTATAGGCGCTCAAGGCTAGAAAGGCGCTGAAGCCCGACCAGCCGCTTAGCCACACACTCATAAAGGCTGCGCCAAATATGTCCTCACTGCCAAGGGCCATTCCAAAAAGGGTTAGAAGTGAAAGCACAAGGCCTGGAATAAGCTGCTTGCGGTTGCTGAAGAAATAGATCCGCTCAAAGTGGGCCGTGAGGTTTTTCTGAAGGGCCTTCAGTGCAGACTGAATTGTAGAAGCATTTGAGCTGTCAAGGCTTACTTCGTCATACCTGCTGAATAGCTTGGCAAAAAGGCTTTTTTCTCCTTCTGAAAGTTCTCCCTTGGCACCATCCCGCCTGCGGATTAGCGTGTATTTGCCATGCTCGTCTTTGATGGTCAGGTATCCCTTGACTGCCAGACTGATAACCGCTGCGGAAAACACCTTGTCGTCAAAGCCCATTTTCATAATGTAGCGGGCTGCAGCAGGTCCAAAGGCCTTGGGGGGTTCAAATATTGGTACAACAGTGCCCTTTTCAGGGTCTTTTCCTACCTTTTTCCAGGTTATGAAAAAATATAGAAAGGTTATGCACGTGCCTATGAGACCGACAGCCAGGGAGATATTGTCCCAGAGAAAATATAGAATTTTTTCCACGTCTGTAGGCCTTTCGATTATGCCAGGCGGCCAGGCTGCAGCCACGGTGAATCCCTCGCCCGGGTTCAGTGGCGCAGTGGTTTCAAAGGCTATGGAACGGGGCCCCTTGTCCGTCACCCGGGCCATGGTTTTTTTCGAGCCGAGCCTGCCTGTGTAGGTGGCAAATTGCATGAATCTGGTGTCTTTGGGCAGGATAATGACAACAGATGCCCTTTCTATTGGAAAAGCCCACTGGTTTCCTGTGACATTCCAGTAAAGCTCATCGTATTTGTCAAAAAAGCCCACCATCCTTTTCATGGTGTACGTGATTTCAAATGAGTGCATGCCATGTGGAAGGAAAACCTTCTTGTTGCCCATGTAGATCCTGACAAAGGGGGTCCTCACAACCTGGTGGAAGTCGGCTCGCCTGCCGTCTATCTTCACATCAAGAACCTTTAAGTGGGTGTCGGTCTGGTATCCTGAACTTGTGTGATATTTATAGGGGATATCACGGTAGATGCCGTGTTTTATATTATGCCCGAGACACACGGCCTGGATCTTTTCCGTTACGGTTATTGACGCATCTTGATTCACCACTACTGTGCTCTCGAAGTCTTTTATGACTTCCGAGGCA
Source organism: Thermodesulfatator sp. (assembly GCA_003978135.1). GTDB lineage: Bacteria > Desulfobacterota > Dissulfuribacteria > Dissulfuribacterales > QOAL01 > QOAL01. The sequence continues at coordinate 835 of QOAL01000016.1, read as the reverse complement.
TGCACGGTTATGGGGAATGAAAGGAGAAATATGAATACAAACTGAACGAATATCTTAAGGAAGTGTCTTGAATTTTCTGTCACGGTCTGTCTCCTCAAAATATTACTTGAATGACACCTTGGGAACTGAACGCTGAGACTGGTCTTCCAGCTCAAAGAACTGTTCCTTCTGAAACCTGAAAATGTTTGCAATCACGGAATTAGGGAAAACTTCAATGGCAGTGTTGAGGTTCCTGACCGTTCCGTTGTAATACCTTCTGGCCATCTGGATCTGGTCTTCTATGGAGGACAGCTCTTCCTGGAGACTGAGGAAGTTTTGATTGGCCTTGAGTTCAGGATAGTTTTCTGCAATGGCAAAAAGCCCCCGAAGACCTAATGTCAGGCTGGCTTCAGCGCTGCTTCTTTCAGCCGGTGACGATGCTCCCATGGCTCGGGCTCTTGCTTCCGTGACCTTTTCGAATACCTCCTTTTCATGTTTCATATATCCCTTGACTGTTTCAAGGAGGTTGGGGATCAGGTTGCTCCTTCGTTTGAGCTGGACATCTATGCCGCTCCAGGCCTCCTTGCAGAGATTTTTCAGCTTTATCAGGTTGTTGTAGGCTGCTATGGCCCAGACGATAATCCCGAGGACAATAAAGATTACTGCAAAGGTGGTTATATTCATTTTCTTCTTCCCTCAGCCTGTTTTAGAGAAATGTTTTATCCAGTGATTAGGTACAGAGCCTGTATGTAATTGCTATTTGAATCGGTATAATTTCCAATTGGAATAAAGGTAATTCTTCTCAGGGTAACTGATCATGGTGTTTTGCGGTAGATCTCTCCAGTAAGCCATTAAA
>QOAL01000142.1 GCA_003978135.1 Thermodesulfatator sp. | reverse complement strand
GAGAAATAGCACCGGCCAGAATCCTAATTATAAAACTAAGCGCCCTTGGTGACGTGGTCCAGGCCCTGCCGGTCCTTCACGCCCTTAAAAGCACCTGGCCAACCTGCCAGGTGGACTGGATTACAGGGGAAGTAGGTGCCACACTCCTGGAGGGTCATCCACTCCTGAACAAGGTCATTGTCTACCCCAGAAAGAGGCTGGGCGACCTGGCCAAAAATCCGCTCCTTTGGCCAGCCCTCATATCTGAACTTGGCAGTCTGTCTCGCAGGCTCAAAAATGGCAGGTATGAAATAGCCCTGGATATACAGGGGCTTTTCAAGAGCGGGTTAATTGCCCTTCTTTCAAATGCGCGGCTCAAGGTGGGCTTTGCCGGCACCAGGGAGGGCAGTGCAATGTTTCTGAACAGGAAACTGCCGCCCTACGATCCGAACCGGCATGCAGTCGTCAGGTATCTGGACGCAGCCGCAAGTCTTGGGGCTCGTGCAGGCAAAATTAAATTCCCCCTGGGGCTTACAACAAAAGACACAAAAGAGGCCATGGATTTCCTCCAAGGGCTCCGCCTTGAGCCAGGACAGTTCATTATACTCATACCAGGCACTATCTGGCCTTCCAAGCATTGGACCATAGAAGGCTTCTCAAGGCTTGCGGTGCTTGTCAAAAAACGCCTGGGACTTGCGTCTGTAGTTGTAGGTTCCCATAAAGACGAACCACTGGGTAATGCCATCTTCCAGGGTTCCCAGGGTGCAGCCATTGACATTACAGGCAAGACGTCTCTCAAACTTTTGGCTTCCCTTTCATCCATGGCAGCCAGTGGCGTGACCACTGACACAGGGCCTATGCACCTGGCAGCAGCCGCAGGGCTAAATGTTGTTGCCTTGTTCGGCCCCACTGCTCCGTGGAGAACGGGTCCTTTTGGAAAAGGCCATATTGTAATTAGAAAGGACATGGAATGCAGTCCGTGTTTCAACAGGGAATGTGCCCAAAGGAAGTGCATGTACACCATTTCTCCTGAAGAGGTGTTTGAAGCAGTGGAACGCCTGGTAAGTCAGCGTAAAACCGCAAACAGGGCTGATGAAATCAGATAATTTTGCGCATTTTGTTCAAAAGAGTTGTTTTTTGCATTATCCTTTCACTATAATTTCCTGTCCTTCCTGGATTTCCAAATTTACATACCTGTTAGAGAAGGCTTTTTGGAGTGAATTATGGCTGAAGTAATAAGTAGAGAACTCTTGGAAATACTTGCTTGCCCCAAATGCAAGGGTGAAGTGGAACTGGATGAAAAAAGGCCTGCCTTGATATGCAGGAGATGCATGCTTGTCTATGAAATCAGGGATGGCATCCCTGTAATGCTGATAGATGAAGCAACTCCCCTGGAAGAGACACAAGATCCTGATGGCAAATGATTTTCCTCTTAGGAACAGGTTAAAAGAAGTCGTCCAGGCCTTTGATTCTTCTTCCATACTGGTTATTGGCGACATAATGCTCGACCAGTTTGTATGGGGAGAGGTATCAAGGATCTCGCCAGAGGCCCCGGTGCCTGTGGTAAATGTCCAGGATGAAACATTTCTCCTGGGAGGAGCGGCCAACGTGGCAAACAACCTGCGCAGCCTCGGAGCAGGTGCATATCTTTCAGGTATCATAGGAGATGATTCCCATGGCAGGGTACTCCTTGACCTTGCCGTGAAAAATCATATTGGCACCGAAGGGATCATCCAGGCCAGGCGGCCCACCACTTTGAAAACCAGGATCGTGGCCCGTGGACAACAGGTGGTGCGGGTTGACAGGGAGGAAAGGAAGCAGCCTTCCCCTGACTCCATGAAGGCCCTTTTGTCTGCCATATCCAAAATCCTTACGGGCTGCAGATGCGTAATCATCTCTGATTATGACAAGGGCGTAATTTCCCGCCCACTGATGGAGTTTCTCGCTGAGGAGGCATCTGTCAGGAACGTCCCGCTGCTGGCCGATCCCAAGCCTTCGAATTATATCCTCTACAGAGGCGTCACCATAGTGACTCCAAATGAAAAGGAGGCCAGGGAGATGACAGGGATCAGACTGGATGAGGCAGGGAACCTGGCAAAAGCAGCGGCCAAAATTGCAGAGAACCTCTCTGCCAAAGGGGTTCTGATTACCAGGGGACCAAGGGGAATGGCGCTGTGGCAGGAAGACCGTGGCCTGTTTTCGATTCCCACCATGGCCAGGGAGGTTTTTGATGTAACAGGTGCTGGAGACACTGTTATTTCCGTGCTGGCTCTGGGCCTTGCGGGGGGACTTAAGATGTGCGAGGCGGCATATCTTGCCAACATCGCCGCAGGAATTGTTGTTGGGAAGGTGGGAACCGCTGCTGTTAGCCGGGAAGAGCTTCTGTCTGCCATTGACAGGGCACCAGACATAAAACTTACGGCTTCGGCAGGCTAACATGCATAGACCCGGAGCAGAACATCAGAAAACAAGTGAGTCAAATCAAGGACACTCAACTGCTCCTGATCCCGGCAAGTTGGTGACAGGCCTGATCCATGCGAGGCATATCCCCTTAGAAGAAATCATAAGTGAGCTGGAATGGACTTTTTGCAAGGTTGAAATGCTGAGCGACACCAGACCCTTTTCCTGGACTTCCTATTATACAAGGGAAATGGGGAAAAGGCTTGACAGGGTATTCGTAGCCTTTAATTGCCTTGTGGAGCAGGACAGTCTTGTGGACGTAAAAGAGGCTGCCATTGGCCTGGAGGAAAAGTGGAAGGAAGCAGGAAACCGCAGGGTAAATATCGACCCCGGCATTATTACTGCCGAAAGGCTTGTCCTGGCCACCACCAAGAATTTCACACACTGGATATATCTCCAGCGCGGGATCTACGCGGATCTGACGCTCATTTTTCAGAAGGGCGGTTTCAGGCCACTCG
>QOAL01000025.1 GCA_003978135.1 Thermodesulfatator sp. | reverse complement strand
CAAAAGAAATGCGCCTTGCAGAAGAAAAGGCGGAAAGGGCCAACAAGGCAAAATCAGAATTCCTTGCCAACATGAGTCATGAAATCAGAACTCCCCTTAATGCAATCACAGGGATTACAGGGCTTGCACTGGAAATGGACAACCTTCCGCAAAAGCTACGGGAATATCTAAGGGCCATCAAGACATCTGCATATTCACTACTTGGCCTTCTAAATGACATCCTTGACTTTTCAAAGATAGAAGCAGGCAAAATGGACCTGGAAGAGACGCGGTTCAGCCTTAACGAGGTGATAGAGAACCTGGCTGACCTGTTTTCCGAGCAGGCTTCCCAGAAAAAGACCGAATTCATCATAGATGTTGCCCCGGATATCCCTGACCAGCTTGTAGGAGATCCGGTGCGGCTGGGCCAGCTCCTTACGAATCTTGTGTCCAATGCCATTAAATTTACTTCTAGTGGAGAGGTGATTCTCAGGTGCAGATGCTGTGGAATCAAGGGTTCTAAGGCCTGCCTTGAATTTCAGATAGAGGATACCGGGATAGGAATTGATCCGGACAGGCTTGATATACTCTTTGACATGTTTACCCAGGCTGACACATCTACAACCAGGAAATTTGGAGGCACCGGCCTGGGCCTTGCCATTTGCAGGAAAATATCAGATCTCATGGGCGGAAATATCCAGGTTGAAAGCAGGCCTGGGGAAGGCACAATCTTCACCTTTACCGTGGAGCTGGAAATACCTCCTGAGGTGGTTTCCGGATCGCAAGTTTCCCTTGAATTTCCTTCTGATCACTTGATCTTACTTTGTTTCAGCAGCAAGAAGCTTGGCCAAAGCATTGAAAAAATGCTCAGGTCCTGGGGGTTGTCCAACATCACGTTCATTCCTAGGGAACGCATTGCGGAAATCCTGGATGAAAATAACAGGCACCATGGGCCATGCCTGCTTTTTATGGACATTAAACATGGAGAACAAGACATGGCCCTGGCCGGGGAACTTATTGAAAGGTTCCACAACCTTTTCGTAATTGCCTGTCATGATTTTGATTTTGTTCCGAGCAGGTTTGAACTGAAAGGTGAAAAACGCCTCCTTTTTCTCCTGAAGCCCTTAAAAAGGAGCAGTCTTCTGGATGCACTGAAACACATCCTCAATGAACCGAACCCCGAGAACGGGAATCTACAGAAATCAAAAAGCAAAAAGGAGGCCGCCCGCCCCTTTGAGGGAGTAAAGATCCTTCTGGTGGAAGACAATGAAATAAACCAGATGGTAGCCAGGGATATCATTTCCAGAACCGGTGCCTCTGTGACCACGGCTGGGAACGGTATTGAGGCGCTTGCCTTGATTGACAGGGGCTTTGATCTGGTCCTCATGGATATCCAGATGCCTGAGATGGACGGCTATCAGACTACTATGGCCATGCGGGCAAGGCCTGAGATGCGCAATGTGCCCATTATTGCCATGACTGCTGGAGTATTTGAAGATGACAGGCAGAGATGTCTGCGTGTAGGCATGAACGATTTCATAATGAAGCCTGTCACCCCTGAAAGCTTGACGTCTGTTTTGAAAAGATGGCTCAAACCAAGAAAAAATGACCGGCAGGACAGTTCCAGCCTGGACGCAGGTAACGAAATTTCTGGGACCATGCCTAAAATCCTTGAAGGTTTTCAGGGGATAGATCTTCATGATGCTGACAAGAGATTCAAAGGAAACACAAGACTGTTTCTGGATCTCATCCACAGATTTGTTTCCCAGTACGGAAATTTCAGAAACAGCTTGACGAAAGAACTGGATACGGGGAATCGGGACACGGCCCGCAGGCTGGTTCACAGCCTGAAGGGGGTGGCAGCCAATATTTCTGCAACGCGGCTCAGGGAAAATGCTCTTGATCTCGAAAAGGCCCTGAATAACGCAGAGACACATCATATCCAGGAAAAGCTGGTCAAGGTTCAGGAGGAAATTGATAGAATTGCCAAATCCTTCCAAAACCTAAACATCCCTGCCTTTAAAGAATACGCCTCCCGGGGAAAGGCCCAGGATCATGACCTGTTGCCGGAAAGTTCTAAGGATGAAATATCCCTGCTGTTCAGGCAGCTTGACGAATTGCTGGCGTTAAATGATATTGATGGAGAACTTTTATGGGAGCGTCTTAGACCGCTAATCCTGGACAGGATTCCAGCAAAATCCGTTGAGTTTCTAGATTCTGCCATAAAGGACCTTGATTTTGAGGCAGCCAGAAATCAGCTTGACGAGATAAAAAAACTCCTGAGAATATAAAAACATTGTGATCTCCACCATGCCATGAACAAGGATATCGTACCCGACTCAAAGGATACCTTTGACTTTTATATCAGAGAACTTACGCACCAAATCCGTTCCCCCCTCAACAACATTATAAATCTTGCAGAACTGGCTCTAAGGGAAAATCCGGCAGATCCCTTGCGCAATTATGTTAAGACAATGGAGAGATACGCCTCCGGGCTGTTGGCATTACTGGATGACATAATAGACGATGTCACACAAGGAGATAATGAACGAACCGAGGAAATCAGTGAGTTTTCCATCACTTTTCTTCTGGACGAGCTCAGGCAAGGGCTGGAATCCCTGAGACCGGCCCATCACCCTGACATTGACATAGAAATTGAGGAACCTTTGCCAGAATGCTTTGAAGGACGTGGAGTAAAACTCAGGCAGGTCCTTGTGCGGCTCATGGATTTTTCCATAAGACGAGCAGAGGCATCCGGTATCCATCTCAAGCTCAGATGGGAACAAAAAGGATGGCTCAAGTTCAGTATAAAATTGGCCGGCTTCTCTTCATCTTTAAAAATCACTCACCTGGAGACCGATCCTGGACTGGCATTATGCCGGGGACTACTGGCCTCCCTTTCCAGTACACTCAATACGTCCTGGGAAAATGATTATTTGTCTCTGTCTTTTGCT
>QOAL01000138.1 GCA_003978135.1 Thermodesulfatator sp. | reverse complement strand
TTTCCAGATTTCACCAAGGGGAAGCCAGGTTTAGCCGCACTCAAGTTTGTAAGACTGTCTGGGTATGTATCCAGAAAGATTATGCAGCCTGCACAGCGGCTTTTGGTGAATCTTGAAAGAAACTGCTCGTCCACCAGGCTATGAGGACAAACTGGGAATGCACCCAATAATTCGTTGACAAAGGCACTGTTCAAACAGGGAAATGCTTGTCTGCTTACACCAGAAACAGGGAACCATAGATGGTATCAAGCGGGCACTGGTCTGCCTGGATATCCTTAAGGCCGGTTGCCTTTAGCAGAACTTCCTGCCAGGAATGGTCCGGATAGATGCTAACAACCATCCTGGCACCACCCTCCATGGTACCGGACGTGCAGTTCGCATCCATGATCTCCTTAATATCCCTCACAAGATCCGCCATCTCTTCTGACTTGACAAACCGTGCTGCGTCCTGACCTTGTTTTCCTGAAAGGAGAGCCATGAGCCTTGCAAAAAGAGGACGAATTCCTGCAGAGGCCTCCCTGCTGCAGAGCTTGGCTGGATGAAGGGGGATTGGAAAAGAAGCCGCCTCAACACAGGCGCTGCCACCAGAAAGTGATTCATAGGCTGAATCCATCAGGTCTTTTATGGCAATGCTTTCTCCCAGGGGCCAGCAGTGCTCTATCCTGTTTCCTGAAAAAAATGTTCTGGCCCAGGCCCTCAGCCTTTCCTTCGCTCTGTTCAATGGCTCAATAAAATATGTCTTTCGCCCTGCAGACGCATCCCAGGAAGACTCAAGCCCTTCCACCAAGTCGGATATCTTTGATCCATCCATTTCAACCTTCTCGAGCTCCTGGTCCAGCAAATCCGTTCTTTTGTCAGCCTCCATTGAAAGCCTCAGAAAAAACCGGGAAGCCGTAAGCAGGTTTTCGGGGCTGCCTCCCTTTATGGCTCCAATAATTCCATGTATGTCCTCGTTATCAGTGTTTTTGAGAGCTGCATAGAGGGTTTCGAAACCGGTATTCCCTCCCAGGCCCAGCTGTTCTCCCCAGGCCTCAAGAGCCTTCAGACCATTCTTGAAATCCTCAAGTTTTTCTCCAAGGGGGGAAACCAGTATGGGGGTGATATTCAATGAGTCTATGACCTTTTCCTGCTCCAGGACGTCAAGACTGTCTTCTGAAGGCGCCAGCACAAAGACCTCGTCCAGAAAAAGAGAGGCGGCGGCAGCTGACCTGTACTTCAGATAACATGCCGGATACAATAAACTACGGGATAGAGACATATTTATTTCTCCTGTTATTTCTCTGATGTGATTTAAGGCATATTCATGATGTTCAATATTTGAAAGAGTTGACTAACCATATTTATATATTAAATTTCTTGAATCACCGAAAGGAAAATCAACCCACGTGGACCGCATGAGACTCTGACGGCCTTCTATTGATAGACCTACCTTAACATGAAACATAATAAATCAGAACATATGACAAGCACGGATAATTCCCCAAAAACAGGCGGCTCCTCATTCCTGGGTTATATCCCCAAATTCCTGAGACTGATAGTAAATCTTCTTCGTGATCCCAGGGTATCCAATACAGACAAGGCTATACTGGCGGCAACAGTAGCGTACCTGTTGAATCCAGTTGATATCGTACCCGATTGGATCCCGTTCATCGGCATGGTGGACGACGTTTACCTCATCGCCCTTGCCCTTTTAAGAATGCTACTTAGAACCGATGCTCAGGTGCTCAACCAATACTGGGATGGCCCTGGCGAACTTATTCCCGTTCTCAAGCAGACGGCAGAATGGGCAGTAGCCTTTCTACCAGAAAAGGTTAGGCGGGCCCTCCTGGCCAGGATTGAAAAAGAAGAAAAAACTTATTAATTGCTGTAAATTCGGGGATAATTATGATTGCAACAAAAAATCTTGAGATAGACCTTCCGTGCGGTGTCTTTTACGACCTTTCCAACCTGGTGCTTGACCTGAATGGCACCCTTACTGTAGACGGCACCTTCCTGGAAGGAGTTCTTCCCAGACTTCAGGAAATTTCCAGCATACTTAACGTGTTCATACTTACAGCGGACACGTTCCAGACAGCAGATGACATCACAAAATCACTGGAAAAAATGGAAAACATTACTGTTCACCGACTTGAAAGCGGCCGGGGAGACATCCAGAAACTCAATTTTATCGAAAAGATCGGAAGGGAAAAGACCGCTGCGATAGGAAATGGTTGCAATGACGTCCTGATGCTCAGGGAGGCGGCCCTGGGAATATGTGTCATTGGCCCTGAGGGCGCTTCAGTAGAGGCGATCAATGCCAGCAAGGCACTCTTTCTGAACATATGCGATGCCCTGGATCTCTTTATAAAGAGAAACCGCATGATAGCCACCCTCAGAAAATAGGCTGCCCCAAAAAGAATTGTCAACTCAGCACAAGAAGAAAGCTCTCACCAGTCTGGCCACTGCTTCAGGGTGAGCGGCAAAAATTGGTCCGGGAGACTTAAACGAAATACTCTGTTCCTTGCCTCTTCAAGAAAGCAAAGATCTTTTGCTGGGCACTGAATCCGGAGCAGATGCCTGTGTCATCAAGCTCTCTGAAGAGATTGCCATTGTCCAGAGCCTGGATTTTTTTACTCCCATCGTTGATGATCCCTATGAATTCGGTCAGATAGCAGCTGCCAATTCACTTAGTGACCTTTACGCAGTGGGCGCAAAACCGATCTGCGCCATGAATATCGTATGCTTTCCGGTAAAAGAACAGCCCAAGGAAATCCTTAAAGAAATCCTGAGAGGTGGAATTGACAAGATACATGAGGCAGGCGCCCTGCTGGCAGGCGGTCACAGTGTTGAGGACAAGGAACCTAAATATGGTCTATCTGTTACTGGTACTGTCCATCCTGATAAATTCGTTTCAAATAGCCGGGCTCGCCCTGGAGATATTCTGATACTCACCAAACCAGTG
>QOAL01000215.1 GCA_003978135.1 Thermodesulfatator sp. | reverse complement strand
ACAGGATCTTCTTTGATTTGTGGCCGGTTAATGCGTTTGTCATGGTACTGCCTCGAATGTTTTCCCTGTGTTCGTAAGACAATTCCTGTTCATGGACTGTAGCCTTTCTAGAAGCTGCCTTGCCTCCGGGTCCTGTTCTGCTCTGACAATGACAATATTCAGGAGTTGTCTGCAGCAGTCTTCCATGGGAGAAATTCGGTATATGATCCAATTTTTTTCACGGGTGCCTGTCACAAATCCTGCAAGCTCCAACTGCTTTAGATGCCGGGAAATAGTGGGTTGAGCCAGCTCCAGGGCTGCTGTCAGCTCGCACACACAGCAGGCCTTTTTTGAAAGCATTACGAGTATCTTTATCCGGGTCGGGTCGGATAGGGCCTTGAGCCTTGTGCTGATTTTTGATATTGTAGGTTCATTCATATTTAGAAATATAGCCATACAGCTATGTTTCATCAAGGGAAAAAATAATGGATGGATGGACTTATTGAGATGTTACTTAATGGGATTATTCCCAGTTTGTCCTCATAGCCTGGGGACGGGCAGTTTCTTTCAAGATTTCACCAACAGGCGCTGAAGCGATATACTTTCTTTAAAAGCTTACCAGGCAGGCGCCTGATCGGCCATCGCAGGAAACAGGCCTGTCGGAAATATTACGGGTTGGATTTTCCTCACGCTCTACGGGCCTTACTGTGTTTACATGGACAGTTTCTGTCTTTGGCAAAACCGTTTCCTTGGAGCCTGTAGTACGAATTTCGCCATTGTTCTCAGGCAGGACCTTTAGTTGTACTGTCGTTACCTCTGCTTTTTTAGCATGGACTCGGCCTTTTGAAGCACTGGAACCAGTGCTTTTTGCATACTCGGGACCTCAGGTGAAACCATTGGAGCTGATGCCAACAAACATGACCACTGTAAAAAATACCAACAATTTTTTCATACAGGCCACCTCACTTATTTTTTAGATGGTCATAATGTCATTTTTCGTGCCTGTTTCTGTCCTTGGTCCCTCCGATTTTCTTTCAGGGAAAATTCTTTTTTCCATTATACCACAATTATGAATTGTTCTGGGGACAAATTGTGGCTTCTTGATGGCCATGTTTTGTCAATCAATGGGTTTGACTGTTCCGCCAAAGGTGGGTTCACCTGGTTTTACCACGCCCTCAGGCATGTCTGGAACTTTTTCTCCTCCAAGGCAGTAGCCTCCGTCAAGAACTATCCGCCCCCCGGTCATAAAGTCTGCTTCAAACGCCAGGAAATTCACCGCCTTGGTAATATCTGAAAGCCTGCCTGTGCGCCCAAGAAGTGTATGATGGAGCAGGCTCTGCTTCTCTTCCTCACTCAACAGTTTCCAGCCCCTGGTACCAGGGCCGTGTCTCGTTTCAAAGAGGCCCAGCACAAGTTCATTCACCCGGACCTCCGGCGCTCCAAGCCTTGCCCATTGCTCTGTGAGGAGACTGACTGCCCTGTTTGAAAGGCTGTAGCAGTCATTGAATACCAGGCCTGCCGGGCCGCTTCTGCCCACCATGCCTGCAATGGATGTTAGGTTTATGACAGCAGTGCCTTTTCGTTTCTTAAGATGGGGAAGGGCCGCATTGAACAGATGCCACTTGGCTGTCACTGTGGTGTTAAATTCCAGGTCCCACTGTTCAGGTGTGTATTCGCCGTGCACAACAGGCCATCCTCCTCTTTCTATGTTGTTTACCAGGATATCCAGGCGTCCGAAGCTGGATACGGCCTTTTCCACTGCCTTTTCGGCCTGGTCCTTTTTTCTGAGGTCAGCGGAAACAGCCTGGTAAGCACATCCAGTGGCATCCATGGTTTTGCGCATGCCTGTCAGATCGTCCAGCCAGTCGTAATAGGTCAGTACAGTTCGTATGCCGCGCCTTGCCATGAATTCTGCAATGGCAAGGCCTATTCCCCTTATGGCACCTGTGACAAGGGCGACTTTTCCGCTTTCATGCTTTTTCATGCCGGTCCACCTCTCTTTTTAACTGCATTGTTTTGGTAAGGGTTTACGATTATACTGGAATACAAATAAATCAATGAGGAATAAAAACATGTTTGCTCCAAAAGACGATGTAGAAAAACCCATTGTGCCGGTAAGGCTCAATCTTGACAGTACAATATGCTTTTCCTGTGACAGGGATCTGGCATGTTTTACCAAGTGCTGCCACAACAATAACACTTACTTGACACCTTACGATGTAATCAGGATTAAGAAACGCCTGAACATGCCCTCTGATGAATTGCTCCTTCGTTATACTGTGCCCGGGAAGGTGGAGGCCTCGGACCTGCCTGTGCCGGTTGTGAAGCTGGACCCTGAAAGGCAAAATGCCTGCCCGTTTCTCGGAGATGACGGGTGCAGCATCTACGAGGACAGGCCTGTGGCATGCCGTTATTATCCGGTTGCAGCAGGGCTTTTTCACAATGCGGATATCTCTGACAACGAGCGTTTTTTCGCCCTGGTCAAGGAAGGTTATTGTCTGGGACATGACCTGGGGACTGAAATTACCATTGCAGAATGGCGTGAAAGCCAGGGAATTCCTCCGTATGACGAGCATAACAAGGACTGGGTGGAACTGATTCTCAGGAGAAAGAGCCTGGGGCCCTTCGTGACCATACCGGAGAAGACGCTGGATATGTTTTTCATGGCCAGCTACAATCTGGATGCGTTCAGGCGTTTCGTGCTGTACAGCCCGTTTCTGAATGTCTACGAGGTGCCTGAAGAAAGGCTGGAGCAGATAAAAGAAGACGATATTGCCCTTTTGAAGCTGGGGTATGATTGGCTTCTTACCACGCTTTTCGGGGCAGGAAAGCTCAAGATTATCGAACAGGTTGCCACGGCGGAGTCCATAGAAGTTGATTAATGATGTCCATCCATAAATGGCCTTTTGCCTGATGACTGTGTTGCTCGTCAGCGAAAAATGCTCGTGTACGCCCGGTACACTGCGCTTTTTCGCCTCCCTGCGCCTTGCTCTCTAA
>QOAL01000116.1 GCA_003978135.1 Thermodesulfatator sp. | reverse complement strand
AGCCTCAAGAAAGGTCTCCCGCCTCACCAAAAAGGTTAACGCCCTGCTGAAACAGGCTGTCTCCTGAAAAAATCCAGCCTGCGAACAGGTCATGTCTGTGGCCTGTTCGGGGTTGAGATCTCAGCCCAGCCAACTGACAACAGGTCACCTTCTCAATTGCAACCATCTGCCAACACTTACAGGTGCTTCATAGTCTTTCCATGTGCAGTCCTGATACTTGCCCTGTTCACGTCAGGGTGTGCTCCCACACGGAAATTCATATCACCGCAGGTGGAGTTACTCGGCCTGAATGTCCGTGATGTATCCCTGTCACATATAAATTACCAGGCCCAAATCAGGGTCTATAATCCCAATCTTGAGCCATTGAACATAACAGAAGTCGGGTACGCACTTTACCTAAACGGTGTCAACATGATAAATGGCCAAAGCCAGGTTGAGCAGACTGTTAATCCCCATGAGGAGGTGCAAATACCCCTTCGCCTTTCGGGTTCCTTGTTCAGCACCCTACGCTTTCTTGCATCCATGCCTGATGCCAGAAAAATCTCTTTTGTAATGAAAGGCACCATCAGCGGCTATTCCCAAGGCGGCAGCTCTTTCTCTCTGCCCTTTGAAGAGGAAGGTCAGCTTGAATTGGATCAGCTAAAAGGCCTTGACAGGCAGAGAATATAACGCTTGGGCTCACGGACGGCAGACATGCGGAGCAGCCAACCTACAACCTGCAATGAACTTAGGGCCGAGCTATTTGGCATCCTCTGAAGCGCCTTGTTGGCCGATATATTCTGTTCAAAGCGCTCACTTATCTAATGCATGAATACGATCCCTGCCTCTTTTACCCTTATTGGCTAACGGCTCTGCACAGGGACGAGTAGTTTTTTTCAAGATTTCACCAAGGGGAAGCCAGGTTTAGCCGCACTCAGGTTTGTAGGATTGTCAGGGTATGTATCCAGAAAGAGTAGGTAGCCCGCACAGCGGCTGTTGGTGAATCTTGAAAGAAACTGCTCGTCCCCGGGATCCCCAAGCCGTGAGGACAAACAGGGAATGCTCCTTATCCTTATGACATACGTGACGCCTGCCTGGCCTCATTCCTTTATCTGTTCCGGTCTGTATGGAAGAGATTCCTTGATGTTTTCCGGTATTTCACCATTTTGGCTCTCGAACTCCTCCAGATAATCCCTTCTTCCCCTTAAGAAATCCCTGGCCTTTTTTACAAGGATATCCCGGTCACTGAACAGCCTTTCTGCCCTCATGAGATCCATGTTGGCCCTGTCTGATTTAATGGGATAGTGGTAGCCAAGGTAATCCGGGTCAAAACTGAATTTGAGCTGGATCCTGGCAAGATCATTGTATATGGCAAGGGATTGCCTGAGGCTTACGTTTAATTCATCCTGGCCTATTGTACCTGTATTTGCCAGGTAACACTTGATCTGGCTCTTTTTCAGAATTTCATAGAAGATCATTGCATGCTCAAGTTTGTTTCCGCACATGAACGGATCAAGGAAGAATACCCTCTTGAACCTGCCTGCCTCTTCCGGGTTGCCGCCGGAGCTTTCTATTGATTCACCGTATATGAACTGCATGGTGGCCTGTTCCGGCGTGAGCTTGTTTATGGCATTTAAAAGGGGATTTCTCGTAAGGATAATCACGTAATCCAACCTGTTGGCATTCAGCGAGGGGCTGGCTATCTCCAGGTTTTCCCTGCTGATCACAGCCCTTCCATTTGCAGTCTTTGAAGTATCCAGAAAATCCGGGATGTATGGATACTTGGAGATGGCCACGTTTTCCAGAAAGGCCTCCCTGGATTCGGCCGCCCTCAGGATCTCCGGCTGACTTGAATCCAGGCCTTCTGTCTTGACATAAAGTCCTCCATACTCAAAGGCTGAATAGCTTCCGTCATATGCAAGGCTTCCGCCATCGTCGCCTATCATCTCTGACTGCTCCCTGGGGAGCTTTGCAAATTTCCTGCAAAGGGTGGTTGTCTTCCCCGTGGCAGTAAGACCCGACACGCCCATTACCACTTCCTTCATTTCCGGACGCTCTGCTTCAAGGTCATATACCCAGAGCCAATCTCGCCTGGCACCAGCATGGAGAAAGAGTCCTGTCCTGTCTATGCTCTTGACCCTCCAGTCTTCAAACTGAAACACACCCTTCTTGCCCTCTCCCAAGTATATGCTGTTCCTGCAAATCTTGACCTGTTCACCGCGCCTGTGGCCCATCCAAAGCCTTATGGTGATATCTTTTTCAACAAGCCTTTTCTGCTTGTTCATATGAAAGGCTTCATCTGTAAAAAATATGATGGTATAGGTAGGCTCTTCCACCACCCTGGGAGCCGCCTGGTCGAAGAGAAGCTTCAATCCGTAGGCAAGCTGGGCATATATTTCAGGCACAATGAACCTGGCCGTTATGCCCTCCTTTCCATCGCCCACTATTGTATCAACGCATACAACCTTCTGACCGGCCATGACTTCAACTGCCTGCCTGGCCAGAAGCTCCTCATCCTCCCCAAAGGGTGAATCAATGTTATTACTTGTGTGGGGCGCAGAGCGCGACATGGGCTCCGAATCTGCAGCCACAGAACCCATATGGGTCTGCACCACCCCGTCCTGGGCAAGGGCAAGGGCCTTGTATCCTTCCAGGGTCAGACCTTCTGTAAGACGGCCCTGGGCCTTTGCATCATCGTATATCCTTACTGCTGCTTCCTTAAAATAATTGTTCATGGTTTATCACCAGTACCCTTCCGTATTTTCAGTATCCCTGTAATTACCATGACTTTTGAAATGCCAAAGATCAGGAGCATTTCCTAACAGATCTACCCTTAGCCCTGCTGAACGTAACCCCTCAAAGGATAACTAATCAAGAAGTCTTGCACTAGCTCCCTCCAGTGAGCGATTACAGGGTATCGCATATGCAAGGCGGCGCCTATGCCCACGTAGTCCCTGGGCCCACAGATGCGGTGCCCTTACGCTAACGCCTGAACTGCCGTAATCGCTACCGTATTCACCACGTCTTCCACCAAACAACCGCGGCTG
>QOAL01000183.1 GCA_003978135.1 Thermodesulfatator sp. | reverse complement strand
TCGCCCATGGCCGCTGCCTGCAAAACAAGCTCGCAGGCCTCGGCAATACACATGAAAAACCTGGTTATTTTAGGATGAGTCACTGTCAGCGGACCGCCCTTTTCAAGCTGTTTCTGAAAAATAGGAATCACAGAGCCACTTGAGCCAAGAACATTGCCAAAACGCGTAACAATGAAAGCAGTTCGGCTCCTGGAAGCCAGTGAAAGGCAATACAATTCTCCCAGCCTCTTACTCACTCCCATGACATTGTGAGGGTTTACAGCCTTGTCCGTAGAGATGAACACGAATTTTTCAGCTCCATGTGAATCGGCTGTTTCTGCCACGTTTATTGTGCCCAGGAGATTGTTCTTCATGCCCATTACAGGATTCAGTTCAACAAGCGGAACATGCTTGTAAGCAGCGGCATGAAAAACCACAGCCGGTTTGTATTGGCTGAATATATCTTCCATGAGGGATCTGTTGCACACATTACAAAGAACGCTTTTCAATTTCACCTCAGGAAATTTCTCCTGGAATGATCTTTCGAAGAAAAATATTCCCTCTTCCCTGGCATCAAGAGCAATGAGCAAACCAGGATGGTACTTGGCTATCTGGCGGCAAAGCTCTGAGCCAATGGAACCGGCTGCTCCGGTCACCAACACGGTCTTGCCATTTAAAAAATCTCCCACGAGCTTCCTGTCCAGACTGACGGGTTCACGGCCCAGAAGATCCTCTGGACGGATTTCACGTACCAGATCAATGGAATTCACTGTGCCTGAAATCAGGTCCCTTAAAAGCGGCATGATCCTGCATGGAATATTTCTGGAATGGCAACTCTCGACTATTTTTCGAATTTCTTTTCCCTTGATAGAAGATGAGGCAATAAAGACCTTCTGTATATTCAGAGTATCTAACTGTTTCTCCAACTCTTCTATGGTACCCAGCACTTCCACTCCAAAAATCTTGCGTCCCTTTTTGGAGGAATCCCTGTCCATGAGCCCGCTAAGCTCGTATTTGTCAGAGCACTTATGCAAAAGCTCCCTGATCAAGAATTCTGCAGAGGAATCCGTACCAATCACAAGGACCCTGTCCTTTGCCCCGTTTCCTCGGAATGACTGTTCTGAGAAAAAACGATATACAAACCTGGCACCGCCGACACAAAACACATAAAGGAGAAAATACAAGAGCGGAATGCTTCTGGGAACATCAAGCAACAGCCTGTTGTAAAGGAAAAGGCCAAGGGTAATTGAAAGTACGCCGGTTACAGACACCGCAAAAATGTTGGCAAGGTCTCTTATGGAAGAAGTAGTCCAAATGCCCTTATGCTGTCCAAGCAAGAAATATACGGCAGTTTGTATAAAAAAAACCACAGGAACAGCCTGGACACAAATTTCCAGTTCATTGTAAGGGGGAGAAAGATTGAATCTCAACCACCAGGCACCGAACCATGCAACCAGTATGCACGCCAGGTCATACAGGATACCGAGAAGGCGCATTGGAGGGTATTTCTTCAAGAAATCCTTCATTTCCAGGCTAACCTTGTGATATCCATCAGGCTCAGTCTGCCTTTGTGAAGTCCATGGAGCCGGCAACCATCCATGTTCCCGCCTGGAAAGGTAAATAGCTCAATGGCACGAAACGCTTGTATCCGTATGGATTGAAAAGAAGATTGATACACAGGCTTTTTCTAAGTCCATCCCCTAATAAGAGGGCTTTAAATGCTTCTTTATTGAAAATCAATGTAAATTTTGAATTGTTTTTCTCATAACGTATGAGAGATTCCAAGTGAGGCTTGGGTTTTAGGGCAAACATCTCAATCTTTTTTAGGGGAATCCTGTCTCGACCCAGCTCCAGCATCCCTGTTTCCTTTTTTATCTTGACAACCCCGTCTATAAATTTGAAAAAAGGCAGCTTTGTCTCCCGGGTATCAAGGGAATAAGTGCCGAATTTATACCACCAGTTGGAAATATCAACCATGCTATAGGGTATAAAAATATAAACAACACCAGATGGAAACAGAAAGGTCTTCCATTTTTTCGGAAGCCTTCTTTTTTCCAGTTCAGTGGCAAGGGACCCGGGACGGGAAAATACCTCTTGAAGGAACAAAACAGCCTCGCCTTTTGATCCAAGCCTACGAGACACCCTGGCCAAGGCACCTGGACCGTTAATAGAAAAAAAGCGTATCCAGTTAGCGGCAAAATCTGGATCTTGGGCAGCAAAAGGCACTGCGCTCAGAAAGACCCTTTCAGGCACCTGAGACCCACCGTCTATAAATGCCGGTTTATCGGTCAGGTATTCCAGCATATAGCCATAATCCCACCACGTCCACAAAGGACCATCTGCGTGATGTGTTTTTAATGTCTCTGCCGCAGCCATCTCGCCAGGTGTGGCTATGGGATTCAGACGGAAACTGAACGATGGGAAAACAAGAACAGCTACTAACACCGATGACAGTGCACCTGTTACAAAACTTCCTGTCCAGCCGAAGCGATGTGTCCCATGTCTGAAAAAGAAATAAATGAAAAAGGCCAGGCCAAAACTTGTAGCAGGAATGAGAAATATAAGAAAGCGCTTGACGAAAAAACCCGCAAGTCCAAGACAAAAAGGCACTATGAGGAACAGAAGGATTTTCCTGTTTTGCCAGGCAGAAACAGCAAGACCTGACAGGGCAAGGACTAAAATCAGCCAGTGGCTGGACACCTCTCCTGCAATCTCCATGATCCCCCCTCTGGTCAGTTCACTGATACCCTCAGTTACTGAAGGGAATAATCCCGATTCCCCATGAAAGGCAGTCCTTACAAAACCCGTTCCTGAGGAGAGAAGACTACCCAGCCACCCGAGCCAGTGAAGTTCATGGCCAGAAAGGATAAGAAGAAAACATGCTGCGATAAAAAGGATGCCACAGGCAAGCAGGGCCTTGAAGAACATTTCCGGGAGAGATGATTTCACAAAAAAAAGGCTCAAGACATACGGAAAGATCACCAGGACAGCAATGATGTAACGCGCTGGCACCCACCAATAATAAAACATGAAAGAAAGGAGCACTATTGCCA
>QOAL01000174.1 GCA_003978135.1 Thermodesulfatator sp. | reverse complement strand
GATCGTTCCATGCCCTGTCAGCAAAGCCGAATTCATTGAAAAGAAGGGCTGCAAGACCGCTGCCGCCTGCCACATAATCCCTGCCATCGAGGCGGATTACTTCTGCCCTTTTGGACGAAAGGTCAACCTTGAGGATTTTGAAATGATCTCTCATAAGACCTCCCGTCCTGACACAGAAGGCTGCTGACAATCTTTTCCTGCCTCCACATCAATCATTTCAAGGCACTGATGGGGACAATATCCAACGCACCTGCCACAGTGGATACAAACGAAAGGCAACCCTGTGAAATCCAAAAAAATGGCCCCCACCGGACAGGCATCTGCGCATTTACCACATTTTATACATGCCGTTTTGCGCAACTTCACCCCTCCCCCTCTTCTCTGGGCAAGTGCCTCAGTGGGACAGACTTCTGCACACAAGGCAGGATTGCAGGCAAGGCAGTACACGGCTTCAAAACCCGTGGATAGCCCGCCTGAGCTGTGTATTCTGATACCGGCTGTATCCCATGAAGTGAGCTTGTGAACCAGGCGCGCACAGGCCAGCGAACATATATGGCAACCAATACAGCGTTCAATTTTTGTAGCGGCGAGTATTTTCATAACAGCATATTTTGCAGATTTCTAAGATTTTTCCTGGCAAAAAAACATTAAATGGTTGGCAGTGAGATTCTCTCCCCGTCTATTTTCACAGGAAACGTTGTCTAAAATCAGGCAATACGACTATAACAGCCGCCATATTAATGCCGCTCCTTACTCTTGAAAAGATCAAAGGAAAAATTGGAAAAGATACCAATAGAAGGTACGAATCCCTTTTTTCCAAGGATTCATGCCTGAGAGAACACAGTTGATCCGGACATGCAGTATGCCAGAAGGATTTTTAAGAAATACAAATTTATATACAAATGACCAAAACATGTTAATATGGAAACAGATTCTGATCCACTCAGGAGCATTATGAAAAAACAGGCAGATTTCCCAAGCAGGGACCAGGCAGCTTCAGAGCTTCGCCGGGCACGGACAAGGGCGGCCCTATCCATTGCAGTCAACCTTTTCCTGGCCATGGTAAAGGGCTATTATGGTATTATTTCCGGAAGTCAGGCCCTTTTGAGTGATGCCGTCCATTCTGCCACAGACGTGGTGGGTTCCTTTGCAGCCCTCATAGGAATATGGGTGGCAGGGAAAAAGCATCCATCATTTCCTTACGGGCTTTACAAGGCAGAAACACTTGCCACTCTTATAAGTTCCACAGCCATACTTCTTGCCGGTTACGAAATAGCAAGAAGGGCCCTGCTGGGGCCTGTGGTGCAGCCTGATGTTAATGTGGCACTGCCGGTCACGCTATTCTGTTTTACTGTTTCCTTGAGTTTTGGACTCCTGCAAATAAGGGCTGGAAGAAAACTCAACTCCCCTGCCCTTGTTGCAGACGGGAAGGACTACCTTGCAGACAGTCTTTCAACTGCGATTGTCATCTGCGGACTTGCTGCCAATTATGCGGGTCTTAACGTGGATAGATGGGCGGCTGCCGTAGTTGCCGTTTTTGTCTTCCGTTCAGGAGGTGCTCTCCTGATAGAAGCCCTGAAAGAACTTCTGGACGCATCCATGGACAGGGAAACAGAACGTCAGATCATAAACCTGGTGGAATCAGATCCAGCTGTAATAAGGGTAAAAAAGACCTTGAGCAGGACAGCAGGGGGACGATTCATTGTGGACATGGACATAGTGCTCAAGACAAAATCCAATGTGGCAGCCGATAAGGTGGCTGACCGACTTGAAAATGAAATAGTCAGCAAATTTCCCCGGGTCGTAATGGCAAGGCTCAGGCCTCACTTTGAGGAATCCGGACAATACGTGAAGATTACGCCGGTACAAGGGCCTGAAGGGCAGCCTGCCCAGCATTTTGCCAAGGCGCCATGGTTCCTGATTGAACGACTGGACCCTGATACAATGATGGTCAAGGAGCGACAGCTTATTGAAAATCCTTATCAGGATGTGGAAAGAAAAAGGGGATACCTGGTGGGCAAATGGCTCCTTTCTTTCAAGCCTGACCAGGTAATTATGGCAAAGACACACGGTGGCACCGCCGAGGCTCTTTTGAGAGAAGCAGGGGTACAGATCATCACACCCCAGTCATCTGGAAATAAAAGCGAGAATTCAGATGGTGATGAAGTGGCTGGTTCTTAAGATGCAGCCTGAAACACTTCTTAATCTGTGAAAATTTCCAAGACCTCGTATGTCCTTGTTCCAGACGGTGACTGGAATTCCACCTCGTCACCTTCCTCCTTACCAAGAAGCGCCCTCCCCAGGGGTGACATGATGGAGATCTTGCCTTCCTTTATTTCTGATTCATCCGGCCCTACAAGCTGATACACGACCTCTTCCCCCGTATCCACGTTTTCAAGCCGAACCTTTACACCGAAAACCACCTTTTCACATGATTGATTTTTGCAGTCTATCACATCAGCAGTGGCAAGCTTGCTGTTCAAATACTGTATTCTGGCCTCAAGCTGCCCCTGACGTTCTTTTGCAGCGTGGTACTCGGCATTTTCTGAAAGGTCCCCGTGTGCACGAGCCTCTTCAATGGCCTTTATCACCTGATAGCGTTCAACACGCTCAAGCTGTTCCAGCTCGTTCTTGAGCCTTTCGTATCCTTCTCGGGTAAAGGGTGTCCGCTCCATCTCAATTCCTTAAAAAAAAGAGTATTTCATTCATTAAAAAAGACTGCCTCGGAAGACAGGCAGTCTTTAAAAATAGACATCTATAAGTAGTCTTCAAAATAACAGATGGCCGTGAAATTTCAACCCAAACTTTTTTCTGTGGGGTGACGGTTTAGCCGCACTTCGGTTTGCAAGATTGTCAGGGCATGTATCCACAAAGAGTGCGTAGCCTGCACAGCGGCTCGTGGTGGATCTTGAAATAGTTAGGTACAGGCCACAGCTTTTTTGGCGGCAGCCCTTTTCCTGCCTTTCTTGAATACCAGCTTTACAGCCTCATCAAGACGTGAAACAAGGTGAAATTTTACTGCATTTCTGACCTGCTCCGGAAGTTCGTCAA
>QOAL01000148.1 GCA_003978135.1 Thermodesulfatator sp. | reverse complement strand
TTATCCTTGCCGGTATTCTGCTGAAAATGGGGACATACGGGTTCTTCAGGTTCGCCATGCCGCTTTTTCCTGCAGGTTCAGCCTATTTTACCCCGCTTATCATAACGCTTTCAATCATTGGCATCATCTACGGGGCTCTGGTGGCCATGGTTCAGCCTGATATAAAAAAGCTTGTGGCCTATTCGTCTGTTTCTCACCTTGGATACTGCATGCTGGGTCTTTACGTGCTCACCAGACAGGGCGTAGAAGGTTCTGTGTTGCAAATGATTAATCACGGTATATCAACCGGCGCCTTGTTCCTTTTGGTGGGCGTTGTCTATGAAAGACGGCATACCAGGCTTATAAAGGAATACGGTGGCATCGCCAGAATAATGCCTGTTTATTCCACTATTTTTATGATAGTTACCCTGTCATCCATAGGGTTGCCTACTACCAACGGGTTTATTGGTGAATTCCTTATTCTACTGGGAACCTTCAAGGTTAATAAATTTGCAGCAGTGCTGGCGGCCTCTGGAGTCATCCTTGGTGCTGTGTACATGCTGTGGATGGTACAGCGGGTCTTTTTCGGAGAGGTCACCAATCCCAAGAATAAGGACATTCCTGATCTAAATTTAAGGGAAATGGCCTATCTGGTACCTCTGGTCTTTTTGATCTTCTGGATAGGGCTGTTCCCGAATTTCTTTTTGGATAAGATGCATACGTCAGTAGATCATTTCATCAGTCAGGTAAAGGTGGAGTCTGCGGAACCATCATCCCATGTCCAGGAAGCCGGCAATTATGAGCTGCCTGGCGTTACAGTTGCTTTGGCCAAGGAGTAATTTGGTATGAATGAACTTAATCTTTCATTTGACTTGTTTCACCTGTGGCAGGTGACAGGTGGTCAGTTGATCCTGATAATTGCAGGACTGGTCCTGATCTGTGCTGACATGGCCATGCTGAACCAGGATGAAGTTGTAAGGAGCAGAAGACTTGGCTGGCTGACCGTGATAATTTTCGCCTTGACTGCTGCACACATGATGTCAAAGCAATGGGACCTTCACAACACGGTTTTTATGGGGATTTTTTCTGCTGACAAGTTCAGTATATTCGTATCCATTGTAATGGTTCTATCCGGGTTGCTGGCGGCCCTCATGAGCATAGGCTACCTGGAAAACAACAAGGTAATGAAGGGCGAATATTACGTGTTACTTGTCTATGCTGTAGCTGGCGCCGTAGGTCTGGTTCAATCTGTCGACCTCCTGATGATGTTTATCACCCTGGAGGTCATGTCCCTGGCAATTTACGCCCTTGCAGCCTTTTTAAAGGACAACCAGTTTTCCCAGGAAGGGGCCCTCAAGTATTTCCTTCTTGGCAGCTTCGGGTCAGCCATATTTCTGTTCGGCGTTGCACTGATTTATGGAGTAACCGGCACGATAAACCTGACGAACATCGCTCAATCCATCTCAGGTGGGCTTTATGAGAATCCCGCTATTCTTCTTGCATTCGTAATGTTGACTGCCGGACTCTTTTTCAAAATGGCCATGGTTCCATTCCACATGTGGACCCCGGATGTTTATGAAGGCAGCCCTTCTGTAGTGACAGGGTTCATGGCCACTGCCGTAAAGGCAGCAGCTTTTGGTGTGTTTGTAAAATTACTTTTTGTATCCTTCACGCCAATGTTAAGCCACAGCGGGCAGCCGGACTTCAGTACCACGGTAAATCTGTCCGCTCTGGGTGCGTACTGGAAGCCAGTAATCTGGTGGAGCGCATTACTTACCATGTTTTTTGGTAACCTGCTGGCTGTCTCCCAGCAGAATGTCAAAAGGATGCTTGCTTATTCATCCATAGCCCACGCAGGCTACATGGCACTTGGTATCCTGGCGGCAAATGGTGATGGGCGAATGGGAATTCTCTTTTACCTGTTTGCCTATACACTGATGAATTTCGGTGCTTTCGGTGTTATTTACATAATCGACGGCAAGGAGCGTTGTGCCCAGACTCTTGATGATTACAGGGGGCTTGGGTACAAATATCCCTCACTTGGCTTCCTCATGGGGCTGTTCCTTGTTGCCATGGCCGGGTTGCCGCCAACAGCAGGATTCATTGCCAAGTTTTACGTATTCTCGGCGGCAATTAAGGAAGGATATTTTCTCCTGGCCGCTTTGGGCATATTGACAAGTGTAATAGGGGCGTACTACTACCTCAGGGTTATATACATGATGTACATGAAAGAGGAGATACGAGATGTGGTACGCGGCCCTATTGCAGGTCCAACGGTTATAGCCCTGGTTATCACAGCTCTCGGGGTGATATATCTTGGCATCCTTCCGGAAAGGTTAGCTGATATAGCAAATATAGCCCAGCAGAGTCTTGCAATGATTTTCTAATCACAATTTCACAGAATTGACCTTTGGAAAAGGCGCCTTTTTAAGGCGCCTTTTTAGTTTTCCGTTGGCCGGAGTATCTGCCGGTAAAGTGCATCATAACACCTCACAATTTGCAATAAAATTGTACGGCAATAATAGTTTTCACTGCCGTATGCCAGTACAATCATCTTCCCCATGAGGTGAAGAGGATTTGTATGATGCGCAATTAAATTTTTGAAGCTTTTGTGGTTCCTCATTTTATACTCAATCAATCAGGAGAACGGTAATCTGTTTATATTCGTCTTTTCGGATTAAAATCATGTGGTCTAAAAATATGGCCTTGTAATACCGGTGTTAGCGGGTGTCCATATGGAAATAGGCAATTTCGTTCCAGGGCAAGGTGCAAGGAGGCGAAAAGGCGCAATAGATAGGGCAATTTGAAAAGACATTAGCATGTATGATAAATTTATAGGGCTTGATGCTGTGAAGAACTTAAGTGACTACATTTTAAGAACATAGAAGAGAAAGTTACGTGGGAAGTTCACGAAGAAGATTCCTGCCTTAAAGGATACATTTTCAAACTGCCGGAAATTATCCCCTTGGGGGCGTTCCGTGGTTGTACTCAGGGCGGGGGGGCGAGGGCCGAGCATTTCTTCCAAGATTCACCAACAGCCGCTGTGGGGGCTACACACTTTTTCTGGATACATGCCCGGGCAATCTTACA
>QOAL01000071.1 GCA_003978135.1 Thermodesulfatator sp. | reverse complement strand
AAAGGGCACCGCATCTGCTGCGTTAGCTGGCGCTTGAAGTACAGGGAGTACGCCAGCGCACCCGCCGCCTTGCATCTGCAGCACCCTATAACCACTTACGGGGGGAATTACCACAAGACTCTGTGATCATTTATCCTGTGAGGAGTGATGCCGTTACCAGTCAGGGATTTGGTGATGCTGGTTCTCCTGTACTCCCGACTTCTGCCTCAACATTCTCCGGGGCTTCTGGATGCTTGTCATAAACCGTAATGTCAAGGTGCCTGGTTGATGAGCCGCCGTGTCCGTCCATGGCCTTCAGAATGACCTTGTAGGTTCCTTTCTTGAGGTAAAAATGATCTGCAGGCACTGAACTGCTTTGGGAGCCATCGCCGAAATCGATAAGAAAACTGACAGTATCCCCATCCGGGTCCGAGGCGTCGGCAGTAAAGCTTATGGGTGTTTTCGGATTTTCCACCAAGTTTTTGTCCGCCTTGAAGAAAAGGATAACCGGGTCATGATTGGTCTCTGTTGCTTCAAATTCATAGGCGCCTATGTCTATGCTGCTGTCTGAAGGCCTGATCCGGCCCTTCTGGTGTTTCACATATTCCCTCAATACTGCATAAGCTCCTGAAAGCTCATCTGGAAGGGCAGTGCCCGCGTCCCTGCACACAGAGTCTGATGTGAGGTGATAATCTCCTGAAGATGGGTCTGAAAAACCAGGCGAGTAACCTTCGAGATTTCCTCCAAGGTTCAGAATACTTCCGCTGAAATTTGAGCCTTCATGAGAATTAACCCAGCCTGCCTTTATCCAGTTGTTCAAGAGGCTGAGGGTGCCTTCCCTGTTCAGGAGTGCAAGGCGGCTGCCTGCGTCTGTTACATAAAGGATGTTATTTGCAGCCCAGCATGACTCATCAGGGCTTGAAAGTCTGAGCAGGGTAGTGTTGCCGTTTCTTTTCGATACCACTGTGTTGTTGTATAAGTAGAGGGTGCCCTTCCTGTAACGGGACCTGTCTCCGCTGTCACCGCCGTAGTGAATTATCTGGCTGTTTCCCTCGTTGCTTCTTTCTATCAGGATATTTCCGTAAACATAAGTCTTTCTGTAGGATGGGAGGCTGATAAGTTCCTGGTAGTCTGAATCCACCAGGTCCAACTGTCTGTTTCCGCCTTCAATCCAGTTGTACCTTATGACAGTGCCAGCAGACCGGTCCTTGAGATTGTTTCCTCCGCATCCTTCCCGGAGGGGCCCAAAGTGGTTGAACTGAAATGTTATTCCCTTTGCCTCTGTGTAATTGTTATGCTGATAATAGCTGCCCTCAATGCCATTGTCATATATGGCGCACCCTTCAACCAGGATATGTCCAGATGTATGGCAGGCAAAAAATCCGTTGCCGCAATCATGCAGGCGGCAGTTCCTGACAGTAATGTGCTCACCCTCGATTACATAAAGCGAAGCCGCATTTTTGGAATAATATTTCACCTGGCCATGATCATCCTTGAACCAGTAAGGCGGCCGGGCATTTCTTATATCAAGACCTTCAATAATGATATATGCAGGAACCTGGTCGGACAGGTTGGAACCGCCGATATTTATGATGCCGCGTTCTTCAGACCAGAAATTGAGCTTCTGGTTTGTAACAGCCATGTTGCCATCTATTACCGGAAGCTGTCCATCTGGTCCAGGTACACCCTTGATGGTTATGGGCTTGGCTTCGGTACCGGCCCTGTCTATTACCCATTTTTCATGATACGGCTCTGTCCTGTAGTGGATCAGAACCGTGTCTCCTGGAGAAAGGTCATCCCACGGCACATCGCCTATGCTGGAGAGTGTTTTATCCGGGCCGACTTCATAGACAGAAGCCTGTGCGTGAACAACAGGCAAAAATATACTTGCCAGAGCAAAATACAGGAAAGAGACGAAAAAATTTTTTTTCATATACCATCTCCTTTTGACAGTAATTTCGCTGAAAGCCTTGAAAAAGGTTTTTTGTTACCTCTAGACAGAAAATACTGCATGGTTCATGCCGGATGTGAGGCCCGTGACAACCCAGCTAATTCTCGGCAGGGGGGAGTATTTTTGTGTTTTTGAAGGATAGAGATGCCTATAGACCAGGATTTTTCAGATACCCGGCAGATGGCAATAGAAGGTGTTTCAGGTTCTGCACACAAGTACTGGAATTCCCGGGCTTGCAGCTTCAAGCCTTGCAGGAAGATTCCAGGATTTTATTTTTGTGATGCCCGAAAGGATTTTGCCACCTGTTATCAGCAGGTCGTATCTGCCCTTTTTCAATTCGGTGATTATCTCTTTTTCAGGATCTCCGAAAGATTTAACAAAAAGAAAACCAGGCACCTTTTGTTCGAACATGGTACGGAGTTCTTTCTCTATCTTTTCAGAATCAGTTTCCAGGCACCTGTCCACATGTTCAAGGTATTCTTTTCTGCCCTGGGCATAAATCTCATTATAAAATTGTTTCAGATAGGGGTCTATTACGTGAATGGCAGTAACCCGTGCCTTGCATGCAAGGGCCAAATCCAAACAGATTTCCGTGGCCTTTAGCGTGTGTTCTTGACCGTCGGTAGCCAGAAGAATATTGGTGAACATCTTGACGCGAATAAAAAGGCAGGAGGCCCTGAACCTCCTGCCATATCCGTTTAATCCTATTTCATTGTATCTAATGGCCGCCAGTGACCCTTAGGAGTTGTGTGCCTATTATAAGTACTGCGATAAGTCCCAGTACCATCTTGGCTGTGGCGGCTCCGGAACCTATTATAAAGGCAAGACCACCGCTTTTTTTCATATCGTCTATGCTGATTGACAGGCCTATGCCAGCAAAACCCAGGGCAAAGAACCACTTGTAAACTGCATTCATGGCCCAGAATGGTGTGCCAGCTTCCTTGGGTCCGCCAAGAGCCGGTATGTCCAGGCTGTTGAGCAGAACCAGGGCAAAGAAACCAAGAATGAACACGGGAAATTTGTTCTTAATCGTGGCCCATATCCCTGTTGATTCCTTGGTGGCATCCTTCAGTCCGTAAAACCACACGGTGTACATGACGATAAAGGGTATGAGCATGATGCGGGCAGCATTTATGAGCACTG
>QOAL01000192.1 GCA_003978135.1 Thermodesulfatator sp. | reverse complement strand
AGTGCGCCGGACGACCAGGTCCGCATAGCCACGCCCTATTCTGCCATAACCGGCGGATCGGATTACCTGGTGATAGGAAGGCCATTAAGAGATTCACCAGATCCCGTCACCACTGCCCAGGCCATTAAAGAAGAAATTGCCAGGGGCCTTGAGGAGATCAATCGTTAAAGGCCACCTCCAGAACAAATTTCCCTTTTTCCGTGTCAAATGGTACGGCAAGACAGGGGCCTGTATGTATATGGGTTATGGAATGATTTTTCCCTGCCACCACGGTAGGGGTGCCTGCCTGGAGGGATATACCAGCTCCCTCCAGACGCCTTCGGGCATCACCGCAAATCATATTTGTCATTTCGCCAACAGCATCCTTGACTTCGTCATTGATCTGGTCAATGGCTATTCCAAATAGGTTTGTCACCACAGAGCATATACAGGGAGACTCGAACGAAATGGACATGGAGCCCTGGGCAGCGCCTGTAATGCCTATTATGCCAGAAACGTCTCCCATTGCCGTGTCATCCTTCTTGATAAAGGGTTTTCCCGGAGAGGCCTCTATCATTGCCATGGTCTTGAGTACGTTCATAGCCGCTTCAAGAAACGGGTTTATGATCTTTGCATCCACTTTTTAATCCTTTTCTGAGATAGTTAAGCAGGCAGGTTCATTGAAATCTGCCATTACACAGCTCGGAATATATTCATGTTATCGGACGGTTCGAAAATATATAAAACCTTTTTATTGAATTGGAAGACCACCAGGGATATGGCTATGATAAATATATCGAGAGGATAAAAGGCAAAAAGGAATGGGAGCATTCCCAGTTTGTCCTCACAGTCCGGGAACCCTGGGACCGAGCATTTCTTTCAAGATTTACCAACAGCCGCTTTGCGGGCTAAATACTGTTTCTCGATACATACCAGGACAACCTTACAAACTTGAATGCGGCTAAACCTGGCTTCTACTTGTTGAAATCTTGAAAGAAACTGCTCGTCCAGGTACACGTTTTTCAAGGACCCTTTTACAGGAATTGGGAACCTTTTTCAGTTCTCGCCCTGAAAGGACCTTTAAGCCAAAAAAGAAGGTAACCATGGCCGTAAGATTGTTGGAAGTAATCATCCCCAGGGGAAAACATGTTATTCTCGAACCCATTTTCAAAAAACAGTCCATTATCCAGCACTGGATTGAAGAAGACAAGCCGGGAGCAAATTTTGTTGTAAAGATACTAACCAGGGCGGAAGATACAGGCTCGATCACAGACGCCATCACAAAACTCCTGAGCAAAACCGAAAATTTCAGAATAATAATCCAGGCAGTTGAGGCCACGGTCCCGCCTGTTGAAGCACCTGAAGAACCGCCGGCAAAGATAGGGCGACTTTCTGTCAGCAGGGAGGAACTTTACAATGATGTAGTCCAGGCGGCCAAGCCCACCTATGTATTCGCCGGGCTCATGATCATTTCCACTCTCATTGCCGCCTTTGGTTTCCTTAAGGATTCAACAGCCATAATCATTGGTTCCATGGTGATAGCGCCTCTGCTGGCGCCCAATGTGGCCCTGTCCCTGGGTTCTGTGCTGGCAGATTTTACCCTGATTCGCCAGGGACTTTCCACCCAGTTCTCAGCAGTTCTTCTGGTATTTTTCCTGTCCGCCCTGTTCGGGGCTGCAACCAATATAGACCCCAATCTTTCCAATATACATCAACGCATTTACGCAGACTATACAGATATAATCGTGGCGTTTCTGTCAGGCACGGCTGGCATATTGAGCTTTACAGCAGGCAGTTCCACGGCCCTGATCGGGGTGATGGTATCCATATCCCTGCTTCCACCCCTTGTTGCCACAGGCCTGCTTACGGGCTCCGGTTACTTCATATATGCAACAGGAAGTTTCCTGCTCTTTATGGCCAACCTGGCAAGCCTGAACCTGGCAGGCATTCTCACCTTCATATTCCAAGGGGTTCGGCCAATGACCTGGTGGAAGGCCAAAAAGGCCAGGGCCTATTCCATGAAGGCAATGCTTTTGTGGTTTATATTGATAATTATACTTCTTGCAGCCATGTGGCTCAGAAACAGTTTTTTGGTAACATGACAAACAGCAAATGCTCCCGGTAGGCACAATCATGAATACAAAGAAGAAAAAACCAGACAACAGCCCCTCAAACCTTGTTGAGAATCTGAAGATCGTTACAGGAACCATGCGCCTGCCCTTCCTGTTACTTGCTCCGGCGACCATGATGCTGGGGCTTGCCACAGCGTTCCAGGAAACAGGAGGGAACATCAACTTTTTTCACTTCTTCCTTGCACTTTTGGCCGGGGTCTGTGCACACGTAAGCGTTAACACTTTAAATGAATTCTCTGATTTCAGGACCGGATTGGACAGCCACACCTGCCGCACACCTTTTAGCGGAGGCAGTGGAAGTCTTCAGATTCGTCCAGACCTTGCATGGTTGACCCTGGCAACAGGTATTTTGACCTCGTTAATTACTGCTGGGGTGGGTATCTTTTTCATCATGAAATACGGCCTGGGACTGCTGCCCTTACTGATTGCCGGCCTTGCGGTAGTGATAGCATACACGCCTGTTATGACCCACAGTCCTGTGGCCTGCCTGATTGCCCCGGGTCTTGGCTTTGGAACCATCATGGTCCTTGGAACCCATTTCATCCTTACAGGACACTACAGCTTTCCGCCATTGTGGGCATCTTTCATCCCCTTCTTCCTGGTAAATGACCTTCTCCTGCTGAATCAGTTTCCAGACGTGGATGCGGATAAAAAGGCGGGTAGGCGTCATTTCCCGCTGACCATCGGACGTGAGAAGAGCTCTCTAATCTATTCCTGGCAACTGGGCCTGTCATATTTTGTGATCATATCAGGGGTATTGACAGGAATCTTTCCGTGGCCTGCAATTCTGGGAATTCTGACCCTGCCACTGGCAGTATCCGCGGCCAAAGGTGCAAGGAAGTACCATGACAACATGGAAATGCTCCTTCCGGTTCTCAAAAAAAACGTGCTCTTGAATCTTCTCACCCCTGCATTCACCGCCGTGGGCATCATGCTTGGAGTCTTGTTTTGAACCTTAGGGGCTGTCCAAAAATAACTTGGCGGTTTC
>QOAL01000033.1 GCA_003978135.1 Thermodesulfatator sp. | reverse complement strand
GAAAATACCTGGTCCACGGGTTCCTGGAACTCCGTACGGGAATAGTGGAATTCATGGCCGTTCAACCTGTCTCCTGGACTTCCAAGGACACAAGGGGCATTAATGGTAACGTCCCTGTATCCCAGGGATGAGAGCCGTTTCTGCATGAAGGCATTGCCCGGAAAGATGCCAGCCATTTCAAACGCCTGCCCCTGATTGTCTGTAATCCATCGGCACAGGTACATGAATCCGCCGCATTCTGCAAAAAGCGGCCGTCCTTCCATTGAAAAACGCCTCACAGCACTTCTCATGGTGTGGTTTAGGGAAATGTCCTGGCAGTAAAGCTCTGGGTAGCCGCCTCCAAGATAAAGGCCCTGGATGCCATCCGGCAGGTGCTGATCCCTTATGGGGCTGAATGGTACCAGTTCTGCTCCTGCAATTTCCAGGAGTTTCAGGTTGTCAGGGTAATAGAAACAAAAGGCCTCATCCTGTGCAATGCCAACAGGTACCCTGGAAGTTGCGCCGTCCAATTCTTCCAATTGGGAAAAGGGGCTGGCGGGACTGTAAGCACGGCTTGCAGCCTGTGTGCTGATTTTCATTATTTCTTTTATGTCCACGAATTCTCTGATAAAGGAGGCAAGTTGTGAAAGATTTTCTCCAAGGGGGGTCTCGTGGTCCATGAAAAGCCCGAGATGCCGTGAGGGTATGTGAACATCCCTGTTCCTTCTCAGGGCACCAATGATCCTGGATCTGCAATGGTTTGAAACTGCCTCCTGGATGAGCTCAAGGTGCCTTGGGCTTGCGATCCGGTTCAGGATTATGCCCGGTATGTCAATGCCTGGATCCATTTCTTCAAAGCCCCTGATTACGGCAGCAATGCTTTCTGCTGCCGAGGAGGCATCTACCACCAGGATGACCGGGATTTCCAGAAGCCTTGCCAGGTTGGCTGCGCTTGCCTCCCCACCGTCAAATAGTCCCATGACCCCTTCCACCACGTTTATTCCCTTGCGGGTTGCCACATGGTTGAAAAGGGACCTGACGTAACCTCGACCGCACATGCGAACGTCCAGGTTCCAGGAGGTCTTCCCTGTGACCATCCGGTGGAGAGACGTATCTATGAAATCAGGTCCGCACTTGAAGGCTTGCACATCCTCTCCCATTTCCCTCAAGGCTGCCATTAGCCCGAGGCTCACCGTGGTTTTGCCGCATCCGCTTGAAACGCCGGCAACAAGTATGGAAGGTGTGATGCCTGTCATTTCGAAGCTGCAGCCTGACCGGCAGGATAAAGGAGCCGGAATATCATTTCCATCCCTTCCATGAGCCTGGGTGTGGGCCTGCTCACAATGGTTTCGTCCAGGAGATACACCCTCCTGTCCTTTATTGCCTTGATGACCTGAAAACCTGGTTCATTCATGATATCGCTTCTTGTTACCGGGTTCATCCTTCCCCTTTGTGCAAGAAATACGTCTATTTCGTCTGCCTTTGAAAGTATTCTTTCCTTGCCATAGGCGGCAATATTCGTGTTCCTGATTCTCAGGGCATCAGCGGCAATATTGATACCTCCTGCAGATTCCAGGCAGAATATCTGGAAAGATCCAGGGGCAAAGGTCTTCATCCTTCTGTGTATGGCCTCGAAATAAACCCTCTGTCGTCTGTTCCCGGGGATGAGTTGAACCCTGGATGCCAAATCTTCCACGCCTCTTTTGAATTCAGAGACCATCTCCCCTGCCTGTTTCTGCCGGCCAGCCAGGAGTCCCAGGGTCCTCCAGTAGGAATAGAGTTCAGCAACAGAAACAGGCTGGAGGGAGACCACGGTGATATTGTTCCTCTTGAGTCCCGTTACAAGGTTGGGATGGGACCGGGTTATCATGGGACGGATAATTACAAGGTCAGGCCTCAGGGCAATGAGCCTTTCAAGGTCATCCCTGTAGCTTACGTCCTTGCAGCCTGGAGGAATGCCCTTTATGGGTTTCGGACTCCTGGATACTCCCACCAGCAGGGAGCCGGCACCAAGGGCAACCAGGTTTTCCGTGTGGGCTGGATAGAGTGATATGATCCTTGAAAACGGCCTGGTTACGAGGATGAGGTTGTTGTCACTATCTTTGAAGTTAACCGGATAGGATGAGGCATGGCAGTGTTGCAACAAGCATGACCAGGTCAGGACCATGATTATTGCCAGGGGCGAGAAAAAACAGATGAAGGTCTTCATGGGGAATTTCCCGTTGTTTTTACAGGCTGGGCAATCCTGTTATCCCTGTTTGGAAGCCTGAAGGATATCTGGACCCCCTTGCCAAAGGCATCGGGACATACGGCTGCCTTCACCCCGTAAACCCTGGAGACGATCTCGCCATTTATCAGCTCCTTGCTGGAGCCTGAGGCTTCGAGACAACCGTTATTCATGAACACCGCATCCGTGCAGAAGGAGGCCGCAAGGTTCACGTCATGGACGGCTGCAACAACTGTAAGGCCTTCCCGTTTCATCCTGCTTTTGAGGACTGACATTATGGAAAGGCTGTGAAACACATCCAGGTTGGATGTGGCCTCGTCCAGGATCAAGGCCCTGGGCGACTGGGCAAGGGCCCTGGCGACTGCCACGCGCTGGAGTTCGCCTCCGGAAAGCATTGTTACTGGTCTTGTCTCAAGATGTTTAATTTCCAGCTCCGCCATGGCCTGTTCTACTATTTCCACATCTCGTTTTTCAAGCCCTCCAAGCCTGCTGATAAAGGGGAAACGGCCCATTTCCACCACCTGCCGCACTGTAAATGCGAATCGCATTGAGAAGTCCTGGGGCACCATGGCAACGTGCCTGGCGAGTTTCCGGGCAGAAAAACTGCTTACTGCACGTCCGTCAAAAAGAATTTCGCCTCTACTCGGCCTGAGTATGCCTGCAAGGAGATCCAGCAGGGTAGTCTTGCCGCATCCATTCGGGCCCAGGATGCCCGTGAAAGAGCCGGCTCTGATGGCAAGGTTGAACTGCCGGATGGTCCACGGCAGGTTTTCTCCATAGCGGAACCACAGGTCTTGAATACGCCACATGCTCAGAGCCCTCCCCTGAGCACATTCTGCCTTTTCTTGAAGATTATGCAGAAGAATGGCCCGCCTATAAGGGCGGTAAGGATGCC
>QOAL01000008.1 GCA_003978135.1 Thermodesulfatator sp. | reverse complement strand
GATAGGACCTTATCCCTAAGTTTTTTTGCCGAGTCTTATTCAAATAATGGAAACGAAACCCAATTAGGCAAATAATAAGACATATAACAAAAGAAATAAAAATAATCTCTTGCCTGGCCGACAGAGGAGAGACTTCGACTATTTTCACAGAACCTGCCACTTCGCCTGCCTTGTTCTTATTTCCGCCGTTCTTCAAAACAGCCGAAGAGGCCCCCTGCACTAATGTGTCGGCCGTGGACAGACCTTTCTTTCATGACAGAGATCATTTGACTTTTTCAAAATGTACCCAGATAACTGCACCAAGCTCGACATCTTTATCCTTGCCGTCATGCTTCATGGGAGTCTTTGAAGTGGTCAGTGCAGCAAAACCCCACCAGCCTGGCATGGGTGCTGCATAGGTAAAAACACCGTTGCTGTCAGCCCTTATAACCTGCGTAACCATATATTGGTTGGCAGGTTTAAAGGTTCCCTTTTGGTTGTAATACTCCACCTCAACCTCGGCAAAAGGCACCGGTTTCCCATCAACCTTGACAATGCCCTGGAAAACATTCCCGGCATAGAGGCCATACGGCCTTGAGAGAGGAACAATTTCTGCCTTAAGTCCAATTTCTTCATCCCAGCCTTCATCTAAACCATAGGCTGTTATCACCGTCTTCGTATAATGAACAATAAATTTATCCTCGGCTGGCTCCCAGTAGGGCTTAGGAACCATGTAAAACGCATATACTCCCGGCCTTTTGACACGATATTTCAACCTCCATGTCTTTTTCCCTTTTATCATCTCGGGTTTCAGCTCGGACAGCAAATCCTGTTTTTTACCCTGTGATATCACCCCGAATTGAGCGGGCTTTTCTAACGACATTGGAGTGCCCTCCATGGGATGCCAAAAACGGACATCCAAATTCACCACACTGTTTTCTCCTTGGCATACCATAGGATCAGAAGGAATGATCATTCCAAAATGTGCAGACACATTGGATGCTGAAAAAAATAAAATTGATATTGCAACCAACACTAAACCTTTATTTTTCACCTTGCCCCCCTGTTCTGAATAATTTTATTGGTATCAAATCCGCCACGTCTTCAATAACATCTCATAATGAAAACGCTCATCAAAGAGGAGACGGAATTGCCCCTCTATTCTTTGACTCTGGCCTGAAACCTGCGCCCATGTCATTGACCTTGCTGTTTCCTATCCTGAAACCGTTAGGATCTGCAGGGTCCAATGAGACAAAGCCTGGATCAACACTTGCATCTTGGCTCCCCGGCTGACAGTCTATATAATTAACCTGGTTCTTCCACATTATATTCTGGTCGTTAATCAAAGAGGCGCCATTCTCCCTGTATTCATCAGGCCCCTGATAATTTATCAGTCCTCCTCTATTGTTGTTCATTATTATGTTTCTTTCAGCCTTGACCTCAAAAGATGCCGGCTGGGGATAACCTATGACCAGGCCGCCGGCACGGATTTGTCTGCCCAGGGAATTGTTGGCATAAATCGTATTTCTGCTGACAAGTATCTTGCTCAGATTAAAAGACGTCAAACTGATGCCAGAATTCTTGTTACTTACAACGAGATTATTTTCAATGATTATATCTTTAAAAACATGGGCTTTTATTGTTGAAATTGGACCTATAAGAACCCCGTCAAAATTGTTGTAGATTCGGTTTCCATGTACTTTTGGCGCCGAAACCTCTCTGACCCCGATGCCTATGTGATTTTCGTAAATCAGGTTATTTTCAATTAAAGGGGCTGCCTTGCCCCGGCAGCCTATGCCCACAACACTATTTTTATAGACCCTGTTGTTGAAAATCCTGGCGCTGCTGTCCTTGCCATTTCCTATGCCTACCATATTATTGTAAACCAGATTTCCATGTATCAGGGTTCGGCCTGTCAGGGAAGGAGATCCATGAACACCGATACCATGATGATTGCCAGTTATCCTGTTACCAACTATTTCTGGAGAGGAGTCCCAGATGTTTATACCATGCCCCAGGTTTCCCACTCCTCCTCCTGTGATTACAAATCCTTCTATCTTGCCTGCCTTTTCACCAAGATAAAAAATATTTATGGTATTCACGTTCCCAGCCCGAGAACCTCCATCTATTACAGGCCATCCCTTTCCTACGAGGTTAACACTTTTGTCTATCTTGAGCAGCTCTTTGTAATGCCCTTTTTCCACAATTATCTCATCACCGGGTTCAGCAGCATCCACGGCAGACTGAATGGTCGGAAAATCCTGGGGAACCCTTCTGAGACCACCTGAAACAGCACCCTTGGTATTTATGTGCAACAATGCCGGCTCGCTCTCAGCATGCCCGTCACTTACAACAAGTGCTACTATATAGCCTCCTTCCTTATCGATCTGGAGAGTGGCTTCTTTTGAGGTTGAACCCTGAAGGACAGCATTGCTTCCTTCAGGCTTGAATTTGAGAAACCACTTAAATTTAAGTTTGTCTCCATCAGGATCACGACTGGCACTGCCATACAAGGTTATGGTATCCCCAACTGATACGTCCGATATCATTTCACTTATGTTTGCAGTGGGCGGCTGATTGGATAAAACACGGATGTTGATCCTGGAAGGTTTACTGGCAAGCCCATGCCTGTCCTTTACAACAAGCTCTACAACATATTTTCCAGGCCTTTTAGCAAGAAATGATGCCTTAGGACGTGACGGTCGCAATAATTTCACCTTGGCTCCAGGAGGCGAGGAGATCAGGGACCAGATGAAATTTATGGAATCACCGTCTGGATCCGTACTGTTGGTTCCATCCAGGACCACACGCTTGCCGGGAAATATTGTTTGATCGGTTCCAGCACGAGCAATGGGAGCGTGATTGGGCCGGGGTTTCTCAGCTATTGTATTCGGCCCCCCGAAGGCTCCTATGTCATTGATCTTGCTACCAAGAGAAGGAGGGAAATTCTTGTCATTAAACTCCGTACCCTTGTCTCCAGCATCAATTGCCGGTGAACCTGGCCGAAGATGAAAATCGTGATTTCTTTCGTCCACAAAGAGGGGATCGGCTATGATGTTTCCTTTTTTCTTGTAGCTTGTTTCATCTTCATAACCACCGAATTGAAATCTGACACACCATAGAAAATCCGGGTT
>QOAL01000012.1 GCA_003978135.1 Thermodesulfatator sp. | reverse complement strand
CTTGATATAAAGACCACTTCCCCAGCCACCACCTGTTCCCTGGCAGCAGTTCTACTGGCATTAGGCTTGGTTTACTGGCTCATGAGGGAACGGGACGACCGGCTTCTTTGTAATCCCGGTGGAAAAGAAGAATAGGTCTTCTTCAGTCCAGATCTTCCAGCTCATGAGCAGATACGGAAGAATTTGTAAGGACTTATTGAGAAGTTGCTCTACATCTAACCCAGCCTTAGGAATTGAGGGCTCCGGATAGAGCCCCCAAACGTTTCACACATCTTCTATTGCGTAAAGTTTCCATTGGTTGCTGCCTTCCTGGCGCGCCAGGGTCCAAATTTCCTCGAATTTCACAGGTTCATGGTCATTTCCCTGGATTACCCGGCCGGTTGCCTCCTCCACGGTATAGTCAAGCAGATTGGCAGTGAATCTGACCTTGACATATTCAAAACCCGATTCCCTGCCGTAATCAACTACTTCAACCCTTCGTACTGCAATATTCTCCAGGCGATTAATCACGCCCTTGGCCTTCATATCCTGAAATTCTGCCTGATACTGGCTCAGGAGCTCGGGACCAAGTATATCCCTGACCGCATCGATATCCCTTCGCATCCATGCAGCCTGCACCTTGAAAAAGATATCCTGGGCGATCTCCTTGATCTCATCCTGGTTGATCTGGACAGAAGACGACGTAGTCCCGGCATTGGCAGGTCCTCCTCCCGGAGGTGGAGCATCAATCACAGGACCGCTGTTGTCTGGAGGCGAAGGAGAGTAATCCCTGCCTGAAAATTGACCTTGCTGTTGGCCAGACGAGCCGGGCCTGTTACCGGGCTTGGCCAGAAATTTTTTGTAAAGAAAATAACCGATACCGCCAATGATCAGTATCTGAAACAACCCTATGCCTGACCCGCCTATTCCTCCGCCAGCATGAACCAGGCTTCCAAAAAGGAGAGAGCCCAGAAAGCCCCCCAGAAGGCCGCCGCCAATCCCTCTCATGAAGCTTCCACTGCCTGAACGGCTGCTTCTCTGGGATATAGGTGGCGCAGTAGCCGGTCGTGTGCTGCGAAAGGTCCTGGAGCTTCCAAAGGAACGCCCTCCACCCCTGGCCCGTGCATCTGCTGTACTATCTGCGTAAAATGTTATCATTGAAACGGAGAACAAAACTACTGCCAATAGTGAAAAAATACTTGCTGATTTCATATTTATCCCTGTGTTAAATGATTTTTTGACCTTGAGAGCATTCGCTTCTTTACAGTATGCTTTCGGATTGATTCTAAAGATAGTCCATCCCAGGGCAGACCGTCAATTACTGATCTGTATTGAAATGCCTGCCCACACTGGAGCACAACATGTCTTACAGCAGTCTCAGGTCCTGCATCCTGGATCTGGAAAAAAACGGCCACTTGATAAGGGTTCACGAGGAAGTATCTCCTGATCTTGAAATGGCAGAGATCCAGCGGCGGGCCTATGCGGCCAAGGCTCCTGCCTTACTGTTTGAGAATGTGAAGGGGTGTTCTTTCCCTGCGGTCTGCAACCTGTTCGGCACCATGGAGCGTTGC
Source organism: Thermodesulfatator sp. (assembly GCA_003978135.1). Lineage (GTDB taxonomy): Bacteria > Desulfobacterota > Dissulfuribacteria > Dissulfuribacterales > QOAL01 > QOAL01. The sequence goes on along the minus strand of QOAL01000012.1, from coordinate 1,586 downwards.
GAGTTCATATTCAGGCGCACCCTGGACAACGTGAAAAATTTAATGCGACTAAAGGCAGACCCGTTTTCACAAATTAAGAATATTAAGGGCCTTACTCGAATTGCAGGACCAGCCAGGATGCTCCTTTACGCAATGCCCATGAAGACGAAAAAAGGTCCTGTGCTCCTCAACCGCACTGCCCTTTCGTCACTGCCCCAAATAAAGAGCTGGCCGGATGATGGAGGAGCCTTTATTACTCTTCCCCAGGTCTATTCAGAAGATCCCGAAAGGCCGGAAATCATGCACTCGAACCTCGGGATGTACAGGATACAGATTTCGGGAAATCAGTACCAGCCGGACAGGGAAGCCGGCCTCCATTATCAGCTTCACAGGGGGATTGGTGTACACCATGCAAAGGCCATTGAACAAGGCTTACCCCTGAGGGTAAGCATATTTGTAGGCGGTCCCCCAGCCCACACGGTGGCAGCCGTTATGCCTCTTCCCGAAGGTCTTTCAGAACTCATGTTTGCAGGAATGCTGGCTGGAAGACGATTCCGTTATACCTACAAGAACGGCTTCTGTATATCAACAGAGGCGGATTTCTGCATCACAGGCACTGTTGATCTTCATCACACAAAACCCGAAGGCCCATTCGGCGACCACCTGGGATACTACAGCCTTGTGCATGAATTTCCGTATTTGAAAATAGAACACATTTATCACAGGCCTGATGCAATCTGGCCATTCACCGTGGTGGGACGCCCGCCGCAAGAAGACACCTCCTTTGGTAAACTCATACACGATATAACCGCGCCTGTTGTTCCCCAGGAGATCCCTGGCCTTCACGCACTCCATGCCGTGGATGAGGCAGGAGTCCATCCCCTGCTCCTGGCAATTGGAAGCGAAAGGTACGTTCCTTACAGGAAACGGGAGCCCATGGAACTTCTGACCATAGCGAATGCACTTCTTGGATTTGGCCAGTGCTCCCTTGCAAAGTACCTTTTTATTGCAGCCCACCAGGACAACCCCGCACTGGACGTAAACCGCGTTGATGAATTCTTTGCACACATCCTGGAACGTGTTGACTGGTCAAGGGATCTTCATTTCCAGACAAGGACCACCATTGACACCCTTGATTACAGCGGAACCAGCCTGAATCACGGCTCCAAGCTGGTTGTTGCCGTGGCAGGGAGAAAACGACGCACTCTTGCAGCAGATCTGCCCCTGGACATGTCCCTTCCAGAAGGCTTTGGCTCGCCTGTCATGGCACTGCCTGGTATTATGGTGATATCAGCACCTGCCTTTACTTCCTATCCTGAAGAAGAGCAGAGGATATCCACCCTGACGGATCATCTGGAAAATTCCCTTACCCATGATTCTGTTCCCCTGGTAGTTCTCGCGGATGATTCCAGGTTTACTGCAAGGAACCTGGCCAATTTCCTATGGGTCACCTTCACCAGGTCAAACCCGTCTCATGACATTTACGGCACGGAAAGCTTTGTAAAATACAAGCACTGGGGCTGTGGCAAAACCCTTATAATAGATGCTCGCCTCAAGCCGCACCATGCACCTCCCCTGGAACAAGACCCGGAAGTTAGCCGGCGGGT
>QOAL01000212.1 GCA_003978135.1 Thermodesulfatator sp. | reverse complement strand
CAGCTTTTGTGCCTTTCTCAATGAGTTCAGCTACCTTGTCAGCCAGTTCTGAAAAGATAGCAAAGGCCTTCAAGTTGCCACTCCTGGCAAAAATACCCATAGATCCTGAGATAAGAAAGGGTGGCGATGAGGGCCATCCAGTGGTTCTTAACGATGAAAGTCAGGTGACTGCGGTTTTTTCAGAACTGGCTGACAAGGTAGCTGAACTCATTGAGAAAGGCACAAAAGCTGAAAACTAATTTTAATTATGTCTGATAACTCGCCTGCCAAAGAAGATAATTTACTAAAGCTTGATTCTGTCAGAAAAGACGAACTCTTTGATCTCATTGTAGGCAATTTTCCTGTGGGGCTTATAATTCTTGACAGGCACGAGAATATCCTTGAGTTCAATCCGGCTGCCCAGGAGATTACCGGGTTCAAGAAATCAGAGATTTATGGCAAAAAATGCCACAAGGTTCTCATTGGCATACCGTGCCATCTCTCAGAGATGAAAACAGCCGGCAGTGAAGAAAAGGTCCTGGTTCATGCAGAAGGGACTATACGTCACAAGGATGGTCATGAAATCCCGGTGCGCTATACTGCAGCCCCTCTTTTCAAGAAAAATGAACTCAAAGGTGCCATAGCAGTATTCAGGGATGTTACCAAGGAAAAACAGCTTGAACAGCACAGGCGAGTCCTCATATCCATGTTTGCACATGACTTGAAGGGCCCCCTGTCTGTGGCAGGCGGATTTCTTTTGAGGCTGCTCCAGAAAAAGGCTGGTCCCCTTAACGAAAAACAGGAAAAATATGTGGATGCTGCCCTGAAAGAAGTTACAAGGGTAGAAAAATATATAAGGTCGTTTCTTGATATTGTGCGCATGGAGGCAGGCCAAATCTCCCTTTCCAGAGAACTATGTGACCTGAATACGCTTTTTGCAGACATCCTGGAGTCTGCCAGCATGGAGGCTGACCAGAAGGGTATCAGAATACTCATAGACATACCTGAGGCCATGCCACTAATATATGTGGATAAGACCCAGTTTCAAAGGGTGATTTTAAATCTCCTGGACAATGCCATAAAATACTCACCAGAAAATTCAGAGATAAAAATACGGTGTTCAGAGCATGAAAAAAACGTACTTATTACCATTGAAGACAATGGCCCGGGAATCCAGGAAGAAGATCTCCCCTACATATTTGACCCCTTTTACAGGGCAAATTATTCAGGCCAGATAGAGGGCTGTGGTATAGGACTGGCAATAGTCAAGACCATTGTAGAAGCCCATGGGGGAAAGGTCTGGGTAAGAAACAAGAAGGCTCCTGCACATGGGGCCATATTCACGCTTTCCGTTCCGAAACATTCTGTTGAGACGTAACCTCTCACAGGAGCATTCCCTGATTGTCCTCATAGCATGAGGACGAGACGCTTCTTTCCGGATTCACCAAAAGCCGCTTGCAGGCCACTTAGTCTATACTAAAAGAAAGCATCCTGAATTAATCCCTGTTTTTTCTCCCGCACGAGAATTCCGATAAGAATTAAAAACCATGCAGTTTTTTCCGGAGGATCAGTGAACCATCAAAACAGTCAGGCTTTGTGCTACCTGAATAAGCAGGCCTTTCTTTCAGACGTGGCCAAGGAGCTTAACAGGATCAGGCGCTACGGTCACAGGGCCTCGTTCATGTTTATAAAACCCTTGATTACTGACGGATTAACAGATGATTATGAAAAACTCTTATACTCTGCAATAAAAAAAGAGCTAAGAGATTGTGACAGTGTATATATCTTTGAAAAAGGTGTGTATTCGGCAATTCTTCCGGACACACATGAAGGTGGGGCTGAATATGCAGCCCTCAGGCTGAAGCGCAGTCTTTCCCGCCAAAAAAGCATTGGAGACCAAGGACCGGTAGCTGTACAAATAGGCCTGTTAAGTGCGGGTCCAGAGTCTGTTGTCAATGTTGACTCCCTGCTAAAGGCCCTGAAACGGGATCTAGAAAGAGACGGTAAATGCCAGGCATTTTTTGAGGAAAAGAAAACAGCAAGAGCAGGGGATAAAAACCAGATACTTTTTATCAGCCATGATGTTAAAAGCTCAATTGGCCTGGAGCAAGCCCTTGAAAAGGCCTGCAAGATTCTGCCCCTGGAACTCGGTTACCTGGAGGCATTAGAAAACGATAAAAAATATGCGGCCGTGCTTGACGAAAACTGGCTTGCAGTTAACAGGGCAGGGGTAGAAAAATTACAAAAGAGTGGGGTATTCAAGAACATTTTTACCATTCTGGTTGGATGCGGCAATAAAGTTTCCCTCCAATGTGATCTTGTGCTTCCCCGGGAGTGCGATTCAAAATTTCTTTGTTATACAATTCTTAAGGCCTTTAATTCGTTGAGAGAGGACGGCACGAAGGATAACAAGTGCCTAAAACGCTACGCAGAAACCCTGTCTGCCATAAGTGCTGCCACTCATCAGATGAACCAGCCGCTTCAAATTATTCTGGGCAAGATGGAACTTCTGCTTTTGGATCTGGAAACCGGCAGCCTGGAACCTGAAGATATCAAGAAGGTCTTCCAGGAGATTCGAAGACACGTGCTTTTCTCCGCAGATATAAACCAAAAAATCAACCGTCTTACCAAAATATAGGAGGCACTTAAAGTGACCGGGACAAATAGTCCTGTTAAGGCGCTGATTTTCTGTTATAATTGCTTATTTTACATAATGTATCTTATGCGACATTTAGAAAATCGCCTGATAAGCCCCCTGAAACTCTGCCCTGAAAATATATTTCAATGGAAACTTGTTATGGTGTTGGGAAGAAAAAAGGGGTGAGCGCACACCCCTTTTTCCGTGGGGAGGAGAGGAGGAGAAAAATTAACCTAAATCCTTAATGAGATCCTTTAACATGGCATTGGCAACCTTTTCTGGATCCACCTCGTAGGTACCATTTTGCACCTGTTCTTTAATCATCTGCAAGCGTTCGGCCCTTTGAGGCTCTTGAGAGTCCACAGAACCATGAACCTTATTAAGGAGCTTTGAACGACTGGAAATATTTACCGTATCAGTTTTCACCTGGGAAGCCGCCTGCTGCTGAGTAGTTTCTTCTGCCTGTTTCTGGTGATTGTTGACCGCCTGGGTATTAAGATATTTCTCTATTTGAAGATTCTGACTTTGATCTCCTATTTTC
>QOAL01000046.1 GCA_003978135.1 Thermodesulfatator sp. | reverse complement strand
TCATGGTATCCAGGCTGGACGGGCCGGATCTTGAAACAGTGTTCAGGATGGTGGATGACAGTATATCAGCAGAAATAAACGGCCTGAACGGGACGGCCTATTTTGACTGCAGGTATCGTGAAATCCCGGATGGCCGGCTTTCTGCCTATCAGCTCTACGACAAATGGCTCAGGGAAGCAGCGAAAATCACCAGGCAAAACGGCATAAAGACAGAGCTGGATACAAGACCTGAGCTTTTCCCTCCAGGTTCATGCCCGGATGCCTCGCTTTACTGCGGATGGTACAGTCTTTCCAGGTACGTGGCTGCCTTCTCTTGGAGGCCAGGCGCTGTGGCCTATCATATCGCCAGCGGAGAATGTACTGGTCTTCATGATGGAGGACGCCAGTGGTGTCCCATGCTGCTCAAGGACGGGGTCAGCGTTACCCTTGGACCGGTTGCCGAACCCTATCTGAGAGCATTTCCCCCACCGCATCTTTTCTTCAGGTTGATTCTTGATAAAAATCTTACAATAGCAGAAATTTACATGCTTACCTGTCCTTACCTTTCCTGGCGAATGGTGCTTTTGGCCGATCCTCTTTACAGGCCGGGGCTTGCCCTTGCCAGGGCAAAGCGGTAGACACGGTTAGAAAATCTTTATAAGCATGTCCGGTTTGTCCCGTTTACTTTCCCAAAAAAGGAACATGGTTTCTACGCCTCATCCATCCTTGCGAATTAACGGCCTTGAAAAGGGAACGAGCAGTTTCTTTCAAGATTTCACCAAGGAGAAGCCAGTTTTAGCCGCACTTAAGTTTGTAGGATTGTCGGGTTATGTATCCAGAAAGAGTATGTAGCCCCCACAGCGGCTGTTGGTGAATCTTGAAAGAAATGGTCGTTCCCAGCCTGCGGGCACAAACTGGGAATGCTTCCCCTTGGAAGATACATGCCTTCCTGGGTAGATTTCGTATAATCCTGCAGATAAATGTTGCCTTTTCCTGGAATACCTGTATCCTGCCTGTGGCTTTAAAAACAGACGGTTTTTTTTGACACATACTGTTTCATCGGATTCCTAACCCTTCCTGCATTTGATTCCCATTCAAGAATTTCTGGCAGCACAACCGGTTGGCGACGACGATGTATAACGCCAATCTGGTGTGACAGGCTGTTTTTACTCCGTGGCAAAGTGTTGCCTGCGGCAGTCTGCACGTAATTCTAAAATGATTCTTGGCACATTGGCCAAGGGAAGGGAACTTATGTCATTCAAGCAATTCAAACTGGATACAACCATTCTGAAGGCCGTTGAAAAATGCGGTTATTCAAAACCCACTGCCATCCAGGTCAAGGCAATTCCACAGGTGCTTGCCGGCAGGGACCTGATTGCATCGGCACAGACGGGTACAGGCAAGACCGCAGCCTTCATGCTGCCGATTCTTCAGCGGCTTTCTGTCCTGAAAAAAGGCCGAAAGGGAGCACCAAGGGCGCTTGTCCTCAGCCCGACCAGGGAACTGGCAGATCAGGTCACAGAGGCCACCAGGACCTATGGCAGATTCATGAATCTCCGGAGCGCTGTAATCCTGGGAGGCGTTTCCTATGGCTCTCAGTTCAAGGCCCTGTCTCGTCCCATAGACCTTGTTGTAGGAACTCCTGGGCGTCTGATAGATCATCTCCAGAGGGGTACCCTGGACCTTTCCAGGCTGGAAATCCTGGTTCTGGACGAGGCAGACCGAATGCTGGATATGGGTTTCAAAAGGGATGTTGAAAAGATAACTGCTGCGGCCTCCAAGGACAGGCAGACACTTCTTTTTACAGCCACCTTTGACAGGTCCATGGCACAGCTTGCCTCCAGGCTGTTGAAGGATCCAGTACGAATTGATGTGGCAGGGCGCAATATGACACTTGATGCCATAGATCAGCAGATATACGTGACAGATAATCTTGCCCATAAGAAGAGGCTCTTGAGATACATGGCATCGGACAGGGGTGTCACCAAGGCCATTATCTTTTCAGCCACAAAACGCAGTGCAGAAGCACTTGCCCGGGAGCTTAAGGGCCTTGGCCACAGGGCTGCTGCACTTCACGGAGACATGAGCCAGGCTGCCAGGAACAGGACCATGAAGGCCATGAGAAATGGGATGATCAGGCTTCTCGTGGCCACGGATGTTGCCGCCAGGGGACTTGATGTAACGGGAATCAGTCACGTGATAAATTTTGACCTTCCCCAGGGAACCCAGGATTACGTCCACCGGATAGGAAGAACCGGAAGGGCCGGGGCTGAAGGCACTGCAGTCTCTTTTGCCAGCGGGGCTGATGATGCCCTGCAGCTCCAGCGCATAGAGCGTTTTATCGGCATGAAGATCTCCAGGGAAGAGATTCCGGGGCTTGAGCCAAGCCGTTCCCTTCCTGCCCCTGTGAAGAATGTTCGTTCCTTCAGGCCAAGGAGGCAGAAAAGGCATTTCTCCATGGGCCTCAAGAAGAAAAGCTCCACAGGCAGCAGCCGGACAGGAAGACGAATCAGGATTAAGTAAGGGAAGTTCCAGAGAGAAATGGCCTTCTCAGGCGTAGGTATTGAAAATGGCGCCAGGTTCAACTTGAGGCTGCGCCTGGTCCTTACCCGTGGAGGCTGCGGATTTTCCAGAAATGTGTTTGTCCGGGCCTGACAGGGAGCTGTCTTGCCACTTTGAGGTCTTTGTGTTTCCTTCTGCAGCCCTTTTTTTTGCCAGCTCCATGGCAGCCTGGCTCTCTTTCATCTGGGCTTCTGCTGCCACAGCCCTGTCCTGGGCAGAAGGATGTGCAGGTGCAAGTGCAGCCCTGCGGACTGTTTCCATTTTTCTGATGGTTGCTTCGGGATCTTTTTCAGGAGAGGTGTCAATGGATACCTCCCCGGCCACGGCGTACTTCTTTCCGTCAGGACCTGTTTCATACTGGAAGGAGGCCCCTCCGCGTACGTAATGTCCCCCTGCTGCGATATGTGCCTGTTCGTGCTTATGAACTTCCCTGTCGCGTTTTTTCAGCTCTGATAAAACCCTGAGTTCCTGGCTGGTAAGTTCATGGCCGTCAGGGGCCTTTTGATTCCAGGCCGCAGGGGCAGAATTGGTTTTTTTCTCCGGGGGATCAGCTTCTTGGCTGGGTGTGCTTGTGGAATCCGCCTGTTCTTTTGTTGACGACAGGGTGATTTTGTCACGGCCCAG
>QOAL01000166.1 GCA_003978135.1 Thermodesulfatator sp. | reverse complement strand
CTGTCGCATGTTACTTGTCTTTTTTTGCGCCTGCATTGTTGCGGATTGACTCACATAATCCATTATGCTCCTCAATCCGTGCCTTGCATGCCCCAAAAAATACTGCGGAATCTTACAACATTTCATGTTTGACGCGACACTAGCTTTTGGCGCCCCTTTTCTTCTTGAACGGCAAGGAGAAAAGGGGCTTAGTTTTTACGTGAAATAACTTCCTGATAACTTCCTGAGGGTACATTCCCTGTGTGTCCCATTCACTTTCCTACACAAGGGATATAGATCCATCCCTTCTTAAGCAATCATGAAGCACCGCATCTGCTGTGTTGGCGGGCATTTGAAGTACAGGGCCTGTGTCTGCACACCCGCTGCCTTGCATCAACGGCACCCTATAATCACTGACCGGAGGGAGCGACCGCAGGCCCCCACGATTCAGCTATCCTGTGAGGGATTACCAGGGACAAGCAGTTTCTTTCAAGATTTCACCAAGGGGAAGCCAGGTTTAGCCGCACACAAGTCTGTAGTCTTGTCCAAGTATGTATCCAGAAGGAGTAGGTAACCCGCACAGCGGCTGTTGGTGAATCTTGAAAGAAATGCTTGTCCCTATGCTACAAGGGCAGACAGGGAATACTCCAATCTCCGATCAACCTGTTTGCTCCGCTGCCTTGATCAGCTGAAAAGTATATAGAGCATGGCCGTCATTATTGCCAGGTACAGCACAGTCATGCCGACCCCGGCCTTTACGTAATCCTTTGTCTTATAGCCCCCCGGCCTCATAATAAGGGCATTAACCTGGTGCGTTGGCAGTATGAATGTATTGGAGGCTGCTATGCCCACAGACAGGCCGGCCAGCACAGGATTTATACCGGCGTGAACTGCCAGATTCATGGCAAGTGGCACCATGAGTACCGTGGCACCAACATTCGAGGCAACCAGGGAGAAGAAAGATGTAAGCCCCCCCACAATAAGCAGCAGACTGATGGCCGAGAATTCACCCATTGCACTTACTATCTTCATAGCTATAAAACTTGCAGCCCCGGTTTTTTCAAAGGCAGTTCCCAAGGGAATCAGGCCAGCCAGCAGGAAGATGGTCATCCAATCCACAGAGCCATAGGCGTCATCTATTGAAATCACCTTGAAAAGCACCATGCCTATGGCGCCTGTAAAAAGTGCTATGGAAAGCTTTACATTAAAGACCATGGCCAGGGCCAGGGCTACAGCAAGACACAGCAGGGCAGGCACCGCCTTTTCCGGCTTGGTCTCCTCACCCTGGAGCTCCTCGGTGAATACAAGGTCCAGGTTTTTCCGTATCTTTCTGAGCTTCTTCCACTGACCCAGGAGAAGCAGGGCATCACCTGCATGTAGCCTGATTTCGTTTATTCGTTCGAAAATTACCTCTTCATCCCTGTAAACGGCCAGGACATTGACCCTGTACCTATCCCGGAAATCGAGGTCCTCCATGGTGTGGTTAACAAGTGAGGAACCAGGTGGAATTATGCCCTGGACAAGTGCGTGTTCGGATGCTGACAATTTCTTGGTAAATTCATCCTCCAGCTCCTGAATCTCCCAGCCAAGGGTGTCGGCCATCTTCTTGACATGCTCCTCAGAAGATATTACTCCCACGAGGTCTCCAGGACCAATAACAGAATCCCTTTGAGGAAACAGGTCCTGTTTCTTTTTCGGCCCCGGCTTTATTATGCCTATTACATTTACGTTGAACCGGGAACCTATCCTGAGCTCTGAAAGGGTCTGAGGCTTGAAATCCCCTGGCACCTTAAGGACTGCGTGATCAAGCCTTGGCGCATAGATTTTTCTGATTTTTTCAGATGCCAGATGATCTTTGGTTCCTTTTTCCCGTTTTCCAGGCAATACAAAACGGCCCAGCAGAACGAAATAGGCCAGAGCACCGGCCAGAAGTGCTGCTCCCACAGGAGTTACACTGAAAAGCCCCAAGGGCTCAAAGACCTTTCCGTTCAAGGCAGTACCATTGTTATTCCACCAGGCCTGCATAAGGTCATTGAGCATTATGAGAGGGCTTGAACCCACCAGGGTAAGGCACCCTCCAATTATGGCGGAAAAACCCATGGGCATCAGGATCCTGGAAACAGGCACCTTAAGCTGCTGACTTATCTTGGACACTGCAGGCAGAAAAAGAGCCGCTGCCCCTATGTTCTGCATAAAACTGGAAATAAAAGACACTGTGGCTGAAATTACCACCATTATCCGATTTTCACTCTTTCCTGCTATCTTGATTATCTTACCGGCCAGGATATCCATCACTCCTGTCCTGTTAAGTCCAGCTCCTATGATCATTACCGCAATAATGGATACCACTGCATTGGAACTGAGCCCCTGGGTAGCCTCCTCTGCAGTCAAAATTCCGGTAAGGGGCAGCAGGATCATAATGAGTATGCCCACAATATCCACCCGGAGCCATTCGAATACAAATACCAGGATTGCCGCGGACAGCAGCACAAAGACCTTTATCATATCAGGAGTCAAGGTAATGACTTCCATAGTTACTCCTCATCTACTCTGATTGGGACCATTCCCTGTTTGTCCTGTTCCCTTATCTAAAGCAGGAATATGCCGTCTGCCTCTGATCCATCCTTATGAGTTGATGATCCGGCCAGGGACGAGACATTTCAAGATTTCACCAAGGAGATGCCGGGCTTATCAGCACTTAAGCTTGCAAGATTCTCCGCCTGTGTATTCAGAAAAAGCATGTAGGCTGCAAGCGGCTTGTGCTGAAGCCTGAAAGAAATTCTCGTCCTTAAGGCTATGATGACAAACAGGAAATGCTCCCGATCTGATTTTCTATGTTTTTTTAAGAGACTGCGCTCTTATTTATCAGACAATGGTGAAAAGAGCTACCAAAACCATTCAGCCTATTTGTTCTTATATCTTGCATAATTTTCCTTCCTTTGCCATCATCTGTTCATGGCCGTGGAATCACAAGACACACAACGCCTCCAAGGAGATACTTTTTAGAAGTGCTCTAATTGAATTAGCCGTTCAAGACATCCCAAGCTAAAGAAAGGAGAACCTCATGCTTCAGATTATACCCTCTTCCCACGAAAACGTGATTGTAGTAAAGGCCACCGGCCTTCTTACTGACAAGGACTACAAGGAATTTGTTCCAAGACTTGAAAAACTTATAGAAAAACAGGGGGC
>QOAL01000150.1 GCA_003978135.1 Thermodesulfatator sp. | reverse complement strand
AGGCTAAAGATGAAAAGGACTGTTACTGGTTTTCTTCTTCTCGTATTTGTCTTTTGTTTAAGCGTGCTGCCTGCTTTTGCAGCAGGCCCTGGAAATCCTTCCAACAAGGAAAAGGGCTGCTTTTTCTATGAATATTCCTTTGACAATTGCAGCACCGGGGATGCAAGGGTTTTTGGCTATCGCCGCTGCGAAACCGGCGTAAAGGGCCAGGCCTATGTCTTTTCAGGCCGGGACTATCTTGAAATTCCCCAAAGGCTTGGAGAAGACTTCACCATAACACTCTGGATAAAGACAAAGGCTCATTCACTTACAGGGTCTCAGTGCTATGAGGGAAACGGCCTTGTCTGGTCTGATGTAGCCTTTGTCCACAACGATTACATTCTTTCTCTCCTTAACGACAAGGCATGTTTTTTTACGGGTAATCCAGACATGAGCGTGCTTTCAAAAAGCGCGGTCACAGACGGAAGGTGGCATTTTATTGCTGTTACCAGGCGAATGAAAAGCGGCCAGGTGGACCTGTACGTGGATGGGAAAAAAGAAGGACAGATGTATTCGTCCAGGTCTGCCTTGAGGGATCAAAGGGTTATCGTCCTTGGGGCAAATACAATTGATAATCGCTACTATTTGGGGGCTATGGATGAGGTTCGCCTTTACACCTGCGCCCTTTCCCCAAAACAGGTCCTTGAACTCTATAAGAGCTACCAGATCCCTTCTTCGAGGGCGGCAGGCCTTTTTGGAAGCGCAGCAAAGAATCCGTTCATCTTCCAGGGCACCATCTATTACATCCCTGAGGGTACGTCCCGCTTGCCGGATTTCAGGAAGCTGAGGCCTGCGGGCAGAATCTACAATGCGGTGCTTGCCATAAGGCCCCAGGACTTCGATAAGGGATTTCCCGGTATTACAAACCGATTCGAATGGTTTGCCATAGACTACAAGGGGCAGATCTTTATTCCCCGTGCAGGAACCTACACCTTCTCCCTGCTAAGCGATGACGGCTCTCGCCTCCTGATTGATAACAGGACGGTCATAGACAATGACGGCATCCACCCGCCCAGGGAGAAGACGGGCAAGGTCTTCCTGAAAAGGGGGCTTCACTCTATGGAGGTGCAGTACTTCCAGGGGCCCCGCTACCAAGTGGCCCTTGTCCTTTCCCTGGTGAAAAACGGCAGGAAGGTCCCCCTGGATATAAGGCAGTTTGCCCCAATCAAAATGAAGGAGAGCCGCTGTCAGGCAAGGCTTACTATGGGAAGCGGTATCCTCTTTGATTTCAACAGCTATGGCCTCAAACCAGAGGCCCTCAGGGTGCTGGACTCCGTGCTGGATCTTCTCAAGGATTACCGATACCAGGAAATAGTGGTGGAGGGTCATACGGACAACGTAGGCTCTGATGCATACAACAACAGACTGTCCAGGCAGAGGGCCCAGTCGGTTGCAAACTACCTGATAGCCAAGGGCATACCCCAGGCGGTCATAAAGGTGGTGGGTTATGGAAAGGCAAGGCCTGTTGTGCCCAATGACACCGAGGCCCACAGGGCCAGGAACAGGCGAGTGGAGATAGTGGTCAATAGGCCTTGCAGGAATTAATACAAATTTAAAACATTTCCCCAAGGGATACCTCTGGTTTTATGCCAGGTAAATAAGAGCATTGCAGGATATTAATTTCGGAGGGGAAATTTTATGGCTTATGTATCTGTCCGTTCCGCTTTAGAATGCTGTCCGGTGGTATCATGGGCAGGGTTGGTTACAGGCATAATCAATGCAGTTCGGGCAACGAAGTGGGACAGGAAGACTGTGCTGAAGCATCAGCAGGAACGTTTTAAGGATATTCTTGCCCATGTTCTGACCCATTCTCCGTTTTACAAGACTTTGTATGCCCAGCATGGAATCGGACTGAAAGATATAGGGGATCTGCAGCTCCAGGACCTGCCCGTAATTGACAAGGCCATGATGATGGACAATTACGATGAGTTCGTGTGTGACAGGAGGCTTAACAAAAAGGAACTTGAAGCCTTTTTGCTGGATCCTGCCAATCTGGGGAAGAAATTCAAGAGGTGCTTTACAGTCATGCACAGCTCCGGCTCAACGGGCAGACCGGGGATTTTTGTTTATGATGTTGATGCTTGGAACCTGACAAAGTCTCTTGCCATTACCAGGGTATCGCGCATTCGTTTCAACCGCTTTGGAAGGCAGCGGCTTGCCTTTATCGGCGCTGCAGACGGGCTGTATGCAGGTATATCCCTGGTTTCAGATGCCCCTGGATTCCTGTACAATTTCAAACCGTTTCCTGTCTGTGAGCCCTGGGACCTGTTGCTGGAACATATCCAGGCCTTCAGTCCAGACATAATATCCGGGTACTCATCGAGCGTTTACATGCTTGCCCTGGAACAGATCAAGGGCAACCTTTCGCTCCATCCGGCGAGAATAATATGTTCGGCCGATCCCCTTACAGCTTACATGCGTGAGGCTGTCAAGGATGCCTTCAGAGTGGAGCCTGTCAATTTCTACGCATCATCCGAGTCTTTATGCATGGCAGCGGAATGTCTGGAGCACGACGGCCTGCACATGAATGAAGATTGGAACATATTCGAAGTGGAAGACGGGGCTGTGGGAAATGTCAGATACGGCAGCCTGATTCTTACCACCCTGTTTAACAGGGCCCAGCCGCTAATCCGTTATAGAATGGAGGATCATGTCACTGTTACCTCGGAACCATGTGCCTGCGGTTCTGCCTATCACCGCATCATGAGTATAGGAGGCCGCAGTGAGGATTTTCTCTATTTCAAGCTCTCTGACGGCAAGACTGCGTTTATACACCCCTCTGAGATTGTGGAATTTTTTGTTCCTGGCTTAGAAAAGTTTCAGCTGCGGCAGGTAGAACCTCTGCATCTGCACATGCTGCTTGTGACATCCGGGGATGCGGCCAGCGTAAGGGAGGCGGCCCAAAGGCGGATGCATAAGCTGCTGGTTTCCTGCGGACTGGAAAAGGCTGTTAGATTCACAACTGAATGCGTGGATGAAATTCCGCTTGACAGCAGGACGGGAAAATTCAGGCTTGTAATTCCTTTTGAAGAAGGGACGGAATCCATGGGAACAGCCGGAAAGTGAAGGGGAGCCGGGTATCCCATGTTCTCAAATTCGGTAACTTTTCCAGGAATCCTTTCTTAGCAAGG
>QOAL01000108.1 GCA_003978135.1 Thermodesulfatator sp. | reverse complement strand
TTTACTGCATTTCTGACCTGCTCCGGAAGTTCGTCAAGATCATTGGCATTCCTTTTGGGAAGGATAATTTCTTTTATCCTTGCCCTGTGTGCAGCCAGCACCTTTTCCTTGATCCCCCCTACTGGAAGGATAAGGCCACGCAGGGTGATCTCACCGGTCATGGCCACATCAGGTCTCACCGGCCTTTCAGTAAACAGGGAAATTAATGCAATGGCTATGGTAATTCCTGCAGAAGGCCCATCCTTTGGTATGGCGCCTGCAGGGACGTGTATATGTACGTCTTCGGTCTTGAATACATCTTGATGAATATTGAAATCGCAAGCCTTTGACCGTATATAGCTCAGGGCTGTCTCTGCAGATTCCTTCATTACGTCTCCGAGCTGGCCTGTGAGGGTTAGCTTGCCGGAGCCTGGCATACGGGTAGCCTCTATGAACAGAATATCTCCGCCTGAAGGTGTCCAGGCAAGGCCAGTAGCCACTCCGGGCACAGACGTTCTTTCGGCCACATCGGATATGTAACGGGGCTTTCCAAGATATTCCTCAAGACTTCTGACCTTGAGGACTATTTTTTCACCATGGCCGGTGGCTACCTGCCGTGCTACTCCTCTGCAAATGGCACCGATCTGCCTTTCAAGGTTCCTGACACCGGCTTCCCTGGTGTATTCACTTATGATCTTCACCAGCGCCCGCTTTTCAATGACCAGATTTTTCCTGGTAAGGCCGTGTGCTTCAAGCTGCCTGGGAATCAGGTACCTCTTTGCTATTTCCACCTTTTCCTCAAGGGTGTAGCCTGAAAGCTCCAGCACCTCCATTCTGTCCAGAAGCGGAGCGGGAATGGTATCCAGGACATTGGCAGTGGCAATAAAAATCACCTTGGAAAGATCAAATTCTACGCCAAGGTAGTGGTCTGTAAACCTGGCATTCTGTTCCGGGTCCAGCACTTCAAGAAGGGCTGAAGCCGGGTCCCCCCTGAAGTCCGAGCCGATCTTATCCACCTCGTCCAGCATCATCACAGGGTTGTTAACTCCAACCTTCCGAAGACCTTGTATAATCCTGCCAGGCATAGCGCCCACATAGGTGCGTCTGTGCCCGCGGATTTCTGCCTCGTCACGTACTCCCCCAAGGGCTATCCTGTGAAATTTTCTACCCATGGCCCGTGCAATACTCTTTCCCAGAGAGGTCTTACCCGTCCCTGGCGGACCTGCAAAACAGAGAATGGTTCCCTTGGCATCGGGTTTTAGTTTACGAACTGCAAGGAATTCAATTATGCGCTTCTTGATCTTATCCAGGTCGTAATGATCCTCGTCAAGTATCTTCTGGGCTTCATCAAGATCCAGGTGATCTTCAGTAGATTCATCCCAGGGGAGTTCCAGGATCCAGTCAAGGTATGTCCTGGCAACAGTATACTCTGAGGATGAAGGATGCATGCGAGCCAGCCTTTCAAGCTCCCTTTCTGCTTCTTTCCTGGCCTCTTCAGGCAAGGCCTTCTCCTGGAGCTTTTTCTTCAGTTCCTCAACTTCGTCGGGCTGTTCCTCGCCTTCTCCAAGCTCCTTCTTGATGGCCTTTAGCTGTTCCCTGAGGAAATATTCCCGCTGACTTTTATCCACCTGGTCTCTTACCTGGCTCTGAATCTTATGACCAAGCTCCAGTATCTCCAGTTGTTCAGACAGAATCCTGAGGGCCTTTGTGAGCCTGGCCATGACATCAAGCTCATCCAAAATTTCCTGCTTTTGGGCCAAGGGGATATTAAGATGACTGATAACAATGTCGGCCAGCACTCCGGGGTCATCCATATTCATAATGACTGCCTTGAGCTCTCCAGGGAGGTTGGGAGACAGGTCCAGCACCTTGACAAAGGCCTGGCGCACATTAACCACCATTGCCTCCAGGGCCACGCTCTCGGCTACGCTGTCCTGAACAGATTCCACCTTTGCCTTGAGATAAGGCCGAGTCGAGGTAATCTCCTTGATCTTCACACGGGTAATCCCCTGCACCACTAAGCGTGCATGTCCTTCCTCGTTCTTGGCCATCCTGAGAATCAGGCCCATGGTACCCATCTTGTGCAGTTTTTTTGGAAGATCCTCATCACTCTCCACAGGACCATCTACAGAAACCACTGCAATAGTCCTGTCTGCAGCCAGGGCGTCATCAATCATCTTTACCAGGTGGGGCGGCTCAACTATCCACGGCACCACCATATGGGGGAAAAGGACCACATCCTTGCTCGGAAGGACAGGCAACTCCCTTATTGTATTAGGCTGACTCATATGTTCAGCGTGTTCCTTTATTTCGATTCCGTTTTTGATATCCATAATAACTCCTGTAAAAAATGGCGTTGAACCAGGAAGCCGGCTCTCATCCCACCTTGATAGTAACCTTCTGCTGGTGATCCTTCCCAAGCCTAACCAGCAAAAGACCGTTTTCTAAGCAGGCCTCGATCTCCTCTTGCCTCACCGCAAGAGGAATACGTATGACCCTTTCAAAAGGCCCGTATTCCACTTCCATCTGGAAAAATCTCTTGCTTTGTGTAGCTACCGGCGGCCTTCTGGTTCCTGCCAGCCTTAAAAACTGCCCTTCAATGGCAAGCTCCAAACTGTCTGCATCAACACCTGCAATATCAGCAACAACATAAATAAATTTATTATCCTCATAGATGTCCATGGCCGGCATCCAGGCCATTCCTGACATCAGGTGAGAATGAGGCAGCCTGAACATTTCGTCTATCATCTGGTGAAAATCCCTCTTCAGGCTCCTCAAATCCTTTGAAACTGTTATTTTTATAACTGGCATTTCATACCTTCCTGAAAAAAATACAAAACCGGGCACGCGCCTCTCGGCTGCCCTTGGTCAAACAAACAAGAAATAGTTCTGGGAAAATGGCGTCTGGGAAACAACAATTAAACGCCGTTACCCTCCAGTAATCCTTCTCATTTTATGAAATAAAATAGGTACAGCCTCATACAATGACAAGGCCCATTAAAAAGCTTTCCTCCATGAACACGTAATCTCATAGTGGGACCATTCCCAGTTTGTCCTCATGGCCTTGGGACGACCATTTCTTCCAAAATTCACCAACAGCCGCTGTGCGGGCTACATACTCTTTCTGGATACATACCCGGACAATCTTACAAACTTAAATGCGGCTAAAACTGGCTTCCCCTTGGTGAAATCTTGGAAGAATCTGC
>QOAL01000172.1 GCA_003978135.1 Thermodesulfatator sp. | reverse complement strand
CACGCGGATACGGATATGCTGTGTTTGGAAAGGTAATAAAGGGCATGGATGTTGTCGAAAAGATCGGGCATGTCAAGACAGGTTCCAAGGGCTTTCACAGGGATGTTCCCTTGAAGGCGGTTGTGATTGAAAAGGCTACCCTGCTGACAGACAAAAAATAATTAATAAAGAGGCTGTCTGACAGTACGTTTTGTGCGCTTAGGCGCCCTCTGTTCTGTGTTGTACTGTTGCACCCTGTGAGCAGATACCAGAGAATTTGCACGGACTTATAGAGAAGTTACATTGGAGTTGAGATGCGAAACCGTCAACTTGTTTTTGGACAGCCTCCCAAGGACGAATTTCTTTCAAGATTTACCAACAGCCGCTGTGCGGGTTACATACTCTTTCTGGATACATACACGGACAATCCTACAAACTTGAGTGCAGCTAAACCGTCACCCCCTCATAAAGCAAATGATCACATAGTTTTGTGGTAATTCCCTCCAGTAAGCGGTTACGGGGTGCTGCAGATGCAAGTCGGCGGGTGCGCAGACGTACTTCCTGTACTTCAAGTGCCTGCTAACGCAGCAGATGCGGTGTCCTGTGAGCGCTTACGCTAAACCTGGCTTCCCCCTTGGTATGAATCCTTGAAAGAAACTGCTCGTCCTTTTCCCTCGCCCTTAATAGCTTAGACAGGGCCATTGCAGGTTTTTTTGATTGCATCTGACAGTTCGGAAGAGCTGTGCCTTTTTGGACCTGGTTAAAAGAAGAGTTTTCCCTTTCCGGTGATTTCCGTGAGTTTTTCCAGGTCTGATTTCTTGGTCAGGACATAAATGGAGTCGCCTTCCAAAATTTTGTGGTCTGCGCCTGGCATCAGTTCTATCTTGTCGCTGTCACGATGCCTTATACCTATGACAAAGATGTTGTACTTGTTCCGGAGATCGAGTTCCGCAAGGCTCTTTCCAAGAAATTTCTCAGGTGGTGAAACCTCTACCAGGCAGAATTCCGGCAGCATGGTCATGAAGTCCACCACATTTGGCATGGTAAGTTTCTGTGCTATCCTTAAGGCCATGTCCTTTTCGGGTATGATTACCTTGCTGGCTCCCACCAGTGACAAAAGGGTGGCATGGTCCTCGTCGCTGGCCTTGGCCAGTATGTACCTGCAGCCCATTTCCTTGAGATAAAGGGTTATGAGAACGCTTTGGGTGAGGGTGCCGACAGCCACTATGACCGTATCCATTTCGTCCATGTTGAGATCCTTTAGCACCTCACGGCGCCTTGCATCTGCAACTACTGCCTCAGTAACGTACTCGCTTATCTCCTCTACCAGCTTTTCATTCCTGTCAATGCAGATGATGTTGTGTTCAGAGGCGGCCAGCTCTTTTGCAAGGTAAAAACCAAATTTTCCAAGTCCTATAACTGCAAAGCGTTTCTTTTCCATGTTCAGCCTATCATGATACGTTCAGTTGAATAATGATATTCCCTGCTCCTGCCTCCTGCCAGGGAAAGTATGGATAATATTGAAAGGAGTCCGACCCTTCCCACAAACATTATGGCGATCATCACAAGTTTGCCGGTGATTCCAAGTTCAGGAGTAATACCTACGCTCAACCCCACAGTGCCAAGTCCGGACACAGCTTCAAAGAGGTAGGCAAGAAATTCTCCCTGGGCATATTCAAAGCGCAGATGGGTCCCCGCAGACATGAGCAGCATGTGGGCGCTCAAAACAGTAATAACCGCCAGCATGAACAGGGTTACTGCCCTGTTTACCTGGGCTTCCGGTATGGTTCTTTTAAAGGCTATTGTCTGGGTAAATCCCTTGAGCCTGCTCTTTGCCGTAAGAAACAGCACTGCCAGGGTAGTTGTCTTTATGCCGCCTCCCGTTGAACTGGGGCAGGCTCCTATGAACATCAACAGTATGAGCAGGTAGAGGGAATTTTCATTGAGATGTGATATGGGTACTGTATTGAAACCCGCAGTCCTGGCACTTACGCTGTGAAAGGCGGACACCAGAAGTTTCTGCGGGAAGGACATGCCTGAGAGCACATCCCGGTATTCCCAGAAAAGAAATCCGGCCGTACCAACCAGCATTAGGATGATGTGGGTAGTCATGGTGACCTTGAAGTGTAGGGAAAGAGGCCTGGACCTGTCCACGAAAATACGGTGCCAGATCTCATAAATTATGGCAAAGCCGGTGCTTCCCAGGAATACGCTTGTCATAATGGTAATATTTACTGCGTAATTGTCCCTGTAAGGCTCAAGGCCCTGGGGAAAAACAGAAAAACCCGCATTGCAAAAGGCTGATACC
Organism: Thermodesulfatator sp.; assembly: GCA_003978135.1. Classification (GTDB taxonomy): domain Bacteria; phylum Desulfobacterota; class Dissulfuribacteria; order Dissulfuribacterales; family QOAL01; genus QOAL01. Next base: position 914 of record QOAL01000172.1, on the reverse strand, counting down.
GAGTGAAAAATGCCATAAAAAAGGGCACTTCCCGGTTCCACGCTGTCTGGCAGGAAGGTGATGGTCATAATAAGTGCAAGCGTGCCTTCACACACCAATGTAAAGATTAAAATGGTGGCTATTAGCCCCTTCAGATTTGCTGCCTTGAGGTTCAGGAAGCTTTCCTGGATTATGAACTGGGACGAAAGTCCAAGATGCCCTCGAAGGCTCAAGGTAAAAAGCACGGAAAAGGTCATTACTCCCAGGCCTCCAATCTGAATTAGCAGCATGATTATCCACTGGCCAAACAGGGTAAATGTGGCATAGGTGCTTACCGTGGTCAGGCCCGTAACGCAGATGGCAGAAGTGGAGGTGAAGAGCGCATCGAGAAATGACAGGGGTTTCTGGTGGCTGAAGGGCATCCACAGGACAATGGCGCCTGCCAGGTCTGCCAGGCCGAAGCTTGTTAGGACAAGGCTTGCAGGGTGATTGAAAAGGGTTCTGGTCTTGAGTTGGGAATCCATTTTTTCCTGGGGATATTAATCTGGTTTTTTGATTGAGCCCTCTACCTCTCAAACAGGCAGGCAGGATAATAAATGAACCCTTTCATGGCAATCATAACGGGTGTGTTGGCAGCAATAACTGTTTGTCCTCATAGCCTGGAACGAGCATTTCTTTCAAGATTCACCAACAGCCGCTGTGCGGGCTACATACTCTTTCTGGATACATACCCTGACATTCTTACAAACTTGATTGCAGCTAAAACTGGCTTCCCCTTGGTGAAATCTTGAAAGAAACTGCTCGTTCCTGTTCGAAGCCCTTAGCTCGTGTCCATCCAGAAATAGGCAAATTTGTTCGAGGACAAGGCGAAAGGAGGCGAAAAAGCGCAGTGTACTGGGCGTACATGAGCATTTTTCGCCGACGAGCAACACAGT
>QOAL01000159.1 GCA_003978135.1 Thermodesulfatator sp. | reverse complement strand
AAAATATCACGCGGTTGAAAATGCTCCTTGAATCATAAAATATCCACATTTCGTGGATGAGCCCAAGATATGTACGTCTTGACATCTGGAGCAAGTCGTGCTTTTTTGTTTTTGAATTGCAAAATTTACAGGAAATTTTGTCATAAATGAACAAAAAAACCTTGAAATATCGGTGGCTGCTTGATCGTCTTAACTCGTCCGGGAACCGCCGGATCGTTGTAATTACCGGTGCCAGGCAGACAGGTAAGACCACCCTGGTGAGGCTGAAGTACCCGGATCTCAACTACATAAATCTGGATTCCATTGAAGATAGGCAGGTCATTGCAGAGATTCGCACAGGCGCATGGGCACGGGTAATCGGCGAGGCCGTTATTGACGAGGCCCAGAAGGAACCATCTGTATTTGAAAAGGTAAAGTGGGCATTTGACCAGGGAGAGATTGATTTCACCGTTCTTACCGGCTCTTCCAGGATACTTCTTCTTTCAGGCGTAAAGGAGACAATGGCAGGCAGGGCCTTTCTGTTTGACCTCTGGCCTCTCATGGCCTCGGAACTGCTTCATGATATGAATGACAGGCCTGCTCCACCACTTATTCACAGACTCGTCCAGTCTGACCAGGATATATCCCACCACCTGAAAGAAGAAAGTCCGGTTCTTTTATCGAAAGACGAGGAAGCCCCCCTCTGGGCAACAGAACATCTTGCCATGTGGGGAGGAATGCCTGAGCTGCTTTTTCTTGAAAAGGAAGAGCGGCGTCAGTGGCTGAGTTCTTACCTGCAGACCTTTCTTGAAAGGGATCTGGCAGACCTTGCGCGTATCAGGGATCTCAGCCCTTTTCTCAAGCTTCAGCGCCTGGCTATGTTACGATCCGGCCAGCTCCTGTCCTATAGCGAGCTTGCAAGGGATGCAGGCATTTCGGTGAACACTGCAAAACGCTTTCTGGAATATCTGAAGATCTCCTATCAGGCCGTATTGCTGAAGCCGTGGTCGAGAAATCTCACCAGCAGGGTTATAAAGGCACCCAAACTGTACTGGCTGGACATGGGCATTCTTCGGCAGGGAACCAGGAGGTGGGGCGAGCCTGACGGAAACATGTTTGAAACCCTGGTAGTTGGAGAGATTTATAAATGGGTCAAGACAATGTGTCCGGATACAGGGCTTTATTTTTACAGGACAAGATCCGGCATGGAAACAGACCTTGTCCTTGAGATGGAAACCGGCATTATCGGAATGGAGATCAAAAACAGAAAACAGGTAAACAGGGCTGACTTCAGGTCATTAAGGGTTTTGGCTCAAAAACTCGGAGACGAATGGAAAGGCGGCATTGTGGTTTACAGCGGCAGGGAAATCATCTCTTTTTCTGAGGAGTACCGCCTGTGGGCAGTGCCCCTTCACAGGCTCATCTGTTAGGTTACATTTTTTCGTTTGTTCAGAGGGGACCGGCCTTTTACCTTGTTACGGCCGACCACTTGGCTCCCATGCAGCGAAGGATGAGAAGGGAATCGTGGCGCAGACCTGAGTGATCTCTTTTCTCAGGTTGATATGTACCTGTAACGCCTACAAAGGGGCCAATTTTTTCCTCAAGGCTTGATCTGATGGCCTCATGGCTCAGTGTAGTAGCAAGTGAAATGGCCCTGCAGGCAAGACGTAAGCCGTCCCAGGCCTGCCCTGCAACGAGTTTCTGTTCCGGGGCCATACCTTCATAGTCTGCTCCCCACGAGTCTGCAAACCTCCTGGCCATGAAATAGGCCTGGGAGCTTCTTGGTATTGATTGGGGGCAGAGAACAGGTGGCACAGCCACATAAATCAGGCTGCTTAGAGGCAGGGCAATGGTTTTTGGGTCATTAAAAAAAAGCTGGTGACTTATTGCCATGGGTACATCAGAATTTTTCAGGTTGCCTTGTACCAGGCCTGCTTCCTGCCAGTTTGCCCAAAGTATGGCAATATCAGGATCGCACCTGGAAATGTATTCAAGCTTCATGGCCAGGTCATCCTGATAGGGATTAAATACCTGGATGCATGAAACCCTTAATCCATATTCCGGTGTATAACCCTTGAGCCAAAGTCCTACCTTTCTGAGTTTGGGGCTGTTAAAAAGAAGTACACCAAGGGTTTCATAATGTTTTTTTCTGAAATATGAAAATAATGCCTTTAGCTCAGCGTCAAAGTTGAGTGTTGTGGAAAATGTCCATCTGGCCTGTTTGTTTCTGAAACTGAGAAGGGGGTCAAGGCCCTGGATGAGTATTAAAGGGATTTTATTGGCCTCTGCATAGTCCTTAAGGCTTGAGACGTTATTCCGGTTAGTTGGCCCCAAGAGAAGTCTGGCATGCTGTTCACGCTGCAGCCTTCTGGCACCGCTAATGAGAAGCTCTTTCTGCCCCCTTGTGTCAAAGACCGAAAGCTGCAGCCTGTGGCCCCTGATTCCTCCCTGGAGGTTTATGTCCTCCAGTGCAAGCCTTGCCGCCTTGTAGGCTGCCTCTCCATTGATGCTTCCAGGCCCGCTGAGATCCAAAAGGGCTCCTATGGTTATTGAGCCGTAACCTGCGGCCCAGCAATTCCCGCTTACAACAATGGCAAGGGAAAAGATATTGACAAGACATAGACGGGAAAGAGCCTTCCAGGCATCCGAAATGGTAAATTCCAGGCACATTTACTTGTGAACCCAGTGACAAGTCAAGCCGCTTCAGCCTAGTCTTTTCAGTTGCTTCTTGGCAGCCTTGGCCTGGGGGGTTGAAGGATACTGTTTTATCAATTTTTTCAGGACTATTTTGGCACTTTCCCTGTCACCTAGCCGTGCAAAGGCAAAACCCTGTTTCAAAAGGGCATCTGGCACCTTGTTGCTCTTGGGAAACTTGCTGATGACCTTCTGGTATTCAAGTATCGCCTCCTCGAATCGCGAAAGCTTGTATTCACAGTCTCCAATCCAGAAATGGGCGTTTGATACCATCTTTGAATCTGGATTTTCCCTGATGAATGTCCTGAAAAGTTCCTTGGCGGCCTGGTATTTGCCCTGCCGGAAAAGTTCCAGGCCTTGCTGATAAAGATCTGGTTCTGGTTTCTTTTCCTCAATATTCTGGGATGGAGTCTTCTGTGGCTTTGTGACCACAGGTGCGACTACGGAACTACCAGCAGGAGGGTTTGTCCTGGTTGCCGTAGTTGAATAGTCGCTACTTCTCTTTCTTTTTGATTTTCTAGAAGTTCTTGCGGGAGTTGTGTTCAATGCCGATGAGG